>JACPSW010000001.1 GCA_016193045.1 Candidatus Rokuibacteriota bacterium
TGCCCGAGCCTTGCGCGGCGTCGTGGATCGGCTGCTGGCGATGCTCATGGCGATGTTGCGGACCCAAACTTGTTATGACCCGAGTCGGCGGCAGCCGCTCGCACAAACTGCTTGACAACGGGTGGGGAGTCCACTCGCCCGTCCGCCGCCCCTCGTGAATAGTGCGCGTAGGCCCCACTTCGGCATCGCCTTCGCCCTGCTGTTCCTTCTGACCCTGGGGGGGAGCCTGCGCGTCGCCCAGGTGAACCCGCGCCTCCTCTTCGAGCGCGAGTCGCTGGCCAACCTGGCAAGGTTCGTCGGCGGGATGTTCCCTCCGGAACTGTCCTGGTCGTTCCTGTCGCTGATGGCGCGGCCCGTGGCCGAAACCATCCAGATCTCGGTGATGGGGACGCTGCTCGCCGTGCTGATCGGGCTTCCCCTGGGGCTCCTGGCCACGGGCTCGCTCACCTGGAGCGGGATCCTCCACGAGCGGCGGCCGGCGACGGGGCGGTGGCTGCTGGGCTTCGCTCCCTATGCGCTGGCGCGCGCGCTGCTGTCCGTCTTTCGCTCGATCCCGGAGTTCGTCTGGGCATTCATGTTCGTCCGGGCGGTGGGGCTCGGGCCGTTCCCCGGCGTTCTGGCCATCGGCGTCGCCTATGGCGGCATGCTCGGCAAGGTCTATTCCGAGATCCTGGAGGGCGTGAATCCCCAGCCCCTGGAAGCCCTCCACGCGAGCGGGGCCGGCAAGCTGGGCATCGCCCTCTACGGTCTCCTGCCCCAGGCGCTTCCCAACGTGATCTCGTACACGCTCTACCGCTGGGAGTGCGCGATCCGCGCCTCCGCGATCCTCGGGTTCGTGGGAGCCGGTGGGCTCGGCCAGCAGGTGGAGCTCTCCATGCGGATGTTCCAGTTCAACGAAGTGGTCACGATCCTGGGGCTCCTGTTTCTCCTGGTGGCCGGCGTGGACTTCGTGAGCGGCAGGATCCGCACGCGGGTGGCGCGGTGAGGGCGGAAGCGAGGCGCCCGACGTGGCCGTGGCTGGCGTCGGCGGGGTTCGCCCTGCTGATCGTCTGGAGCTATCAGGGGACTCGGGTGGACCTGGCGGGGCTCTTGGGCGGCGAGGGGCGACATCAGATCATGACCTACGCCGTCAAGCTCTTCCCCCCCGACCTGTCGGCAGCGACCCTCAGGGACGCCGCCGTCGGCGCGGTGGAGACCTTCGCCATCTCCTTCGTCGGGTCGGTCCTGGCCGTTCTCATCGCGCTCCCGCTCTCGGTGCTGACGACGCGCAGCCTGCTCTACCGGGGGATCCTGTACGAGGGACGGCGACTGGGACCGGTCTCGAAGGGTATCCGCATTGGGATCTATATGACCGCCAAGGCGATTCTGAACGTCCTCAGGACGATTCCCGAGATCGCCTGGGCGCTGATCTTCGTGCTCGTCGTGGGGCTCGGGCCGTTTCCCGGCGTTCTGGCGCTCGGCTTCCACACGGGCGGGGTGCTCGGCAAGCTCTTCGGCGAGGTGCTCGAGGACGTCAACCCGCGGCTGCTCGAGACGCTGCACGGCGCCGGCGCCGGCCGCCTGGCGATCCTGTTCTACGGGATTCTCCCCCAGGCCGCTCCCCAGTGCCTCTCCTACGCCCTCTACCGCTGGGAGGTGAACATCCGGGCCGCCGCGATCATGGGGTTCGTCGGGGCAGGGGGACTGGGCCAGCGGATTCACATCGCCATCAGCCTCTTCCTGGAACACCAGCTGCTGACGCTGATTCTCGCGATCTACGTGATGGTGACGGTCGTGGATGTGCTGAGCGCCTATCTCCGCCGCCGCCTCCTCTGACAGCGAGTGCGGATTATTCATGAACGCACATCGGCGTGGTGGGCGGGTCCTTTCGCGGGGTGCAGCCCCGCTGGCCGCGCTCCGTCACCCGCTCGCCCGAACGCAGCTCAGGTGAGCTGCGGACGGGCCGCGGGGGTTGCGCGGGCGTGCGACGGGTTAGGCAAGATAAGTTGGAGTCGCGCTTAGCGAACGTTGCGTTCGCGGAGGAAGGAAAGTAGGCGATCCTTGAGCTCGGCGGGGATGTCGGTTTCCTTGAGGTGCCGGGCGGCCTTGACGGTGCCCTTGTAGGTATTCACGAACGCGACACAGGGAGTGCAACCCTCCAGGTGGACCTGGAGTCGGCGGGCTGTGGCGGGGTCGAGACTGCCGTCCAGGTAATCGGCCAGCAGGCCGACGATTTCCTGACAGCGGCACTGCGACGGCCCCTTCCCCACCCTGCGTTCGCTCCCTCCTGAATCTCCAACACCTTATCACGAGCCCCGAGTCCGGGCAATGTGCGGGGAATATCCCCACCTCTTCAGATGTTTTCGTAGGCAAGAGGATTCCGGCGGTGGAGCGCAACATTCCGGCGGGGCTGGGCGTGCGGGCCCACAGCCGAAGGCTGGGGAGTGCACCGGGTGCCCAGCCCAGGTGAAAGGAGGCCGACTCATGAAGGCACTGTGTCGAATCGGGCTGGTGGCGGCGCTGGCGCTGGCGGTGGTGGCCGCCCCGGCGTGGGCCCAGAAGTTGACGGGGAAGCCCGTCACGGTCACGGGCCGGGTGGTGGATAACGTGTGCATCTGGCCCGCCGGGCTCGCAGGGGAGAGCCACAGAGAGTGCGCCATCGGCTGCGACAAGGCCGGGGTGCGAATGGCCCTCCTGGACGAGAAGGCCAACGTGCTCTACACGGTGATGGCCGACGGACCGTTCAAGGACCCGAACGCCCCCCTCCGCGAGCACTTCGAGCGGACGGTGACGGTGAAGGGGACCCTCTACACCGCGCCCGGCGGCCAGAAGATCCTGGCCGTCCAGGAGGTGAAGTCGGCCCGCGCGGCGAATCCGTGCGCGGCGAAGGGAAAGGCGCCCGCCGCCAACCCGTGCGCGCCGAAGAATCCGTGCGGCGCCAAAAAGTAGCCGAATAGAATAGGGGGCGATGGCTCCCTCCCGTCGCCCCCGCTTTTTCCTTCCTTTCCTGTCCCTGCTCATCCTGCTTCCGGGGGCCGAGGCTCAGAAACCCTGGACGGAGGGCGAGCAGCTCGATTTCCTGCGCCGGCACTGGGCGCGCCCCATTCCGCTCCAGGGCAACCCCCCCGCACGCTGGAGCCCGGTTGAGGCCTCCCTCCTTCCGGAGAGCTGCGGCACCTGTCATCCCGCCCAGCTCGCCGACTGGAAGGGAAGCCTCCACGCCAAGAGCATGGGGCCCGGGGTGAAGGGCCAGCTCGTCGAGCTACTGGCCAGCGATACCGAGTCGGCTCTCGGGTGCTATACGTGCCACGCCCCGCTCGGCGAGCAGCAGGAGAAGATTGCGGGGGGCCAGGGCGGCTTCCTCCGCAATGCGGCGTTCGACGCCCGGCTCCAGGCCACGGGCTTGGCCTGCCCGGCCTGCCATGTGCGCGGGCACCGGCGCTTCGGCCCGCCGAAGCGCGATGGATCGCTCGCGAGCGAGCCGCCGCGCGAGCGCCTTCCCCACAACGGCGTGACCCGCACGCCGGCGTTTCTCCGGGCGGAGTTCTGCAAGGACTGTCATCAGTTTTCCCCCGACGGCTTCGCCCTGAACGGCAAGCTCCTCGAGAATACCTACGCGGAGTGGACGTCGAGCCCCTTTGCTCGGGCGGGCATCCAGTGCCAGGACTGCCACATGCCCGGTCGCCGACATCTCTGGCGGGGGATCCACGACGCCGAGATGGTCCGGTCGGGCGTCGGCGTCGCCTTCTCCATCGACAGGGCGAGCTATGCGGTCGGCGATACGCTCGAGGCCCGGCTTACCGTCACCAGCCGCAAGGTCGGCCACTACTTCCCGACGTACGTGACGCCTCGGGTGGTGGTGTCGGGCGAGCTGGTCGATCGATCGGGGCGCGTGGTGGCCGGAAGCCGGCAGGAGCAGATCATCGGGCGCGAGGTCACGCTGGACCTCGCGCGGGAGCTCTTCGATACGCGGCTGGCTCCCGGCGAGAGCGTGACGCTGCGCTACCGGCAGCGGCTGTCGAGCGCCGGGCTCAGGCTGAGGGTTGCGGTCACCGTCCATCCGGACCACTTCTACGTGGGGTTCTTCGAGGCCCTCCTGGCCGCCGGGGCGGGAAAGGGAACTCCTCAGGTCCGGGAGGCGCTTCGCGCCGCCCGAAGCTCTTCCTTCACTCTTTACGTCAACGAAGTGCCCCTGACCTGACCGCCGTCGATCGAGCCGTTGCCTTCGGGTTGTGTCGCGTGTACCCTGGAGCAACGCTATGCGCCTGGCCCTCCTGACGCCCTTCGACTTCCCCTCGGTCCGCGGCAACGCCATCACCGTCAACCGGATCGCGCGCGGTCTCCGAGAGCGGGGCGCCGATCTTCAAGTGTGGGACTGCTCGGTCGTTCCCGCGGGCCGGGTCGAGCGCGAGGTCGAAGCCTCCCGCCCCGCGCTCATCCACGCCTTCCACGCCTTCCGCGTGGGACCCCTGGCCCTGAGGCTGGCCCGGAAGCTCGAGGTGCCGCTGCTGGTCACGATCACGGGCACCGACGGCAACCACGATCTCTTCGATCCCGATCGGGCCCAGACGGTGCGCCGCGTGCTGGAGGGCGCTTCCACCGTGACCGTCTTCCACGCCACCATGCTGACGCGGATTTCGTGCGCCCTCCCCGACCTCGCGGCTAAGATGGTCGTGATTCCCCAGAGCGTCTCGTTCGAGGACGGGCCGCCGTACCCGCTCGCCGAGCGCCTAAGCCTCCCGTCCGAGGCCGTCGTCTTCCTCTTTCCGGCCGGGATCCGGATGGTGAAGAACCCGCTCTTCCCGCTGTCGCCTCTGGAGCACCTCGCGCCCCGCTTCCCCTCCCTCCGGCTCGTGTACGCCGGGCCGATCCTCGACCCGGACGAGGGCGGGCGCCTGCTCCGAGCCCTGGCGGAGCGTCGCTGGGCCGCCCACTTGGGCACGGTGCCGCACAGCCAGATGAAGTCGCTCCTGGAGGCATCCGACGTGATGCTCAATTGCTCGCTCTCCGAGGGCGGCATGGCCAACTCCGTCCTGGAAGCCATGGCGTGCGCCCGGCCCGTCCTGGCCTCCGACATCGAGGGGAATCGCTCGCTCGTCGAAGACGGGGTCACGGGGTTCCTGTTCAGAGATCCGGAGGAGTTCGAGGCCAAGGCCGTCCGGCTCCTCGGGGATCCCGGGCTCCGGCGAACGCTCGGGCTGACGGGGCAGACGCGTATCCGCGCGCTCTACGCCCCCGAGCGCGAGCTGGAAGGCTACCTGGCCCAGTACCACCGGCTGGTTCCGGCTCGCTCGGCCGGCGACTTTCTGCTGCGCGACGGCCGCTGAGGCCCGCGGCGCCTGCAAAAATTGCCGTGAGCCCAACAACCTGATAGGCTAAGCCCAAGGCGGCAAACATCTCGTCGGGCCGAAAGGGAGGCATGATGACGAACGCCGAGCGCGTCCAGGAATTCGTCGAGGCCTTCGGCAGCCTGAAAGGGGAAGTCGGGAAGATCATCGTCGGGTACGAGGAGGTCGTCACCGACGTCCTCGTGGGGCTCTTCGCCGGCGGGCACGTCCTCCTCGAAGGGGTGCCCGGCCTCGGCAAGACCCTCCTGATCAAGACGCTGGCCGCGGGGCTCGAGCTCTCGTTCTCCCGGATCCAGTTCACGCCCGACCTCATGCCCGCCGACATCATCGGCACGAACATCATTCTGGAGGACCCCGAGGGGCGGAGGCACTTCCAGTTCCAGAAGGGGCCGATCTTCGGCCACATCCTTCTCGCCGACGAGGTGAACCGCGCCACCCCCAAGACCCAGTCGGCGCTGCTGGAGGGGATGCAGGAGGGGAGCGCTACCGTGTCCGGGATCTCGCACCCCCTGCCATCGCCGTTCTTCGTCCTGGCCACCCAGAACCCGATCGAGATGGAGGGCACGTACCCGCTTCCCGAAGCCCAGCTCGATCGCTTCCTCTTCAAGCTGCGCGTGACGTATCCGGGGCTGGAGGAGCTCAACGAGATCATCGACCGGACTACCCGGGCCCGGGAGACGGAGGTCCGACGGGTCATGACGGGCCCCGAAGTGCTCCGATTCCGCGAGCTGGTCCGGGAGGTTCCCATCGCCGCTCACGTGCGCGAGCTGGCCTCCCTCATCGTCATGGCCACCCACCCCCAGTGGGAACACGCGCCGGACGTCACCCGGCGTTTCGTGCGCTACGGATCGAGTCCGCGGGGAGCCCAGGCGCTGGTGCTAGGGGGCAAGGTGCGCGCGCTCGCCCAGGGGCGTTACAACGTGAGCGTGGAAGATCTCAGAGCCGTGACGCGGGCGGCGCTGCGGCACCGGATCATCCTGAACTTCGAGGGCGAAGCGGAAGGCGTCGACGTGGACAGCCTGATCGGGGACGTGCTGGAACAGGCGGAGGCGATGAGCCATAGGGGGAAAGAGGTGTTCTTGCGGTAGAGCCGGAGGGAACCGAGCATGGCGGACGCAGACATCCTCGAACGGCTGGTCGCTCAGGTTGGCTGGCAGATCCGGCGGCGCCGCGCCGAGTTTTACGGGCTCCGCGGCCTCTTCTTCGGCGCGATTGTCGGGCTCGTCCCGCTCCTGCTGAAGGGCGCCGCGGGCCCCGCGGCGCCGCTGATGGCGCTGGGGGTGGTCCTCCTGGGCGCCGCGGTCGGTGCGCTGAGAGGGCTGGCCCTGCCGATTCCCGCCGCCGATGCCGCGCGCCTCGCCGACCGGGCGTTCGCGCTCCAAGATCGCGTGGCCACGGCCCTGGAGTGGGGAAGCCGGCCCGACCGGAGCCCGCTGGTGGATCTCCTGGTGGCGGACGTGACGGCCCGCCTCCAGGACCTGGATGGGCGCGGCGTCGTGCTGCGCCGCTGGCCGCGGGAGTTCCGGCTGCTCCCCATCCCGGCGGTCCTGATGGTCCTTCTCACCCTCGTCCCGTCGATCCCGTTTCCGGCGGGGCGGCTGCCCGTCTTTTCCTCCTCCGATGACACCGAGCCCCCCGAGGAGCGCGGGTCGAAGGTCCTCACCGACGAGCGACCCAGGGTCGGCAAGCGGGAGCTGCTGCAGCGCGCGGAGATCATGGAGCGGAACCTCTCGGCCCGCGGGGGCGCCACCGGCGGCAGCCAGCCGGGGGATCTCGCCGCGCTCTTCAAGGACACCGCCCTCGCCGCCCAGCGTCCAGACTTCCAGAGCTTTCTCAAGAAGGGCGACGAGCGGCTGCGCATGCTCGAGCAGGTCGACCGCCTGCCGGACCTGAAGCGCGACTTCACGCAGAGCCAGTACAAGATGATCTTCCAGCGGCGGAAGGAGCTTTTCGGCGGCCTCCGGCCCGATCAGATCTCTCCGCAGAGGCTCCGGGAGTTGCTCGAGGAGATGCAGCGCATGGGGCGCAAGGGCGGAAACTGGGGCGGGGACATCGGGGAGGGGATGGAGGCGCTGGACTCTGGGCAGAGCGACCGGGCCATGGAGGCGATGGAGCGCGCGCTTTCGAAGATGCGGGCCATGGAAGAGCGCGGTCGGGACGGGCGCGGGCTCCGCGGCGGGCGGGAGGACGGCCGCCGGGGTGGCCGCGGCGGGGACCGGGGCGGGAGCGGGAGCGACATGGACGCCGATTTCGGCGAGGGCGAGGGACTCCTGCCGGGCAAGGGGCGGAATCCCAACCCCAAGGGGGACGCCACCGAGCGCTTGCGCGCGAATCCCTTCGACGCCGGGGTCGAGGGCGAGGCGCGCTCGGGCCGGAAGGAGGGGTACGACACCAATCTCCTCGGCAAGGGCACCAACGTGCCTTCCCGTCTTCAGTACATGGGCGTCTTCGGCCAGTACCGGAAGATGATGGAAGAGGCCATGGCGCGGGAGCAGGTCCCCCGGGACTACCAGTCGCAGGTGAAGGAGTACTTCGAGTCGCTGGAGGACCGCCGGTAGTGGGGGTTCGCCCGGTGGCGGGGGAGCGGGGGCAGGGTCTCCTCTCCGGCGACTTCCTGATCCAGCTGGAGCGGCTCGCGCTGCTCTCGAAGCGGACCTTCCGGGGCCGGGTCAAGGGCGAGCGCAAGAGCCCCCACCGCGGCAGCAGTGTCGAGTTTGTGGATTACCGGCCGTACGGGGTGGGGGACGACCTCCGCTACGTCGACTGGAACATTTTCGGCCGGCTGGACCGGCTCTACCTGAAGCTCTTCGTCGATGAGGAAGACCTCTGCTTGCACCTGCTGCTGGACGCCTCTGCCTCCATGGACTACGGCGAGCCGACCAAGCTCGAATACGGGCGCCGCGTGGCGGCGGCGCTCGGCTTCGTGGCGCTCGTGAACTACGAGCGCGTCGGCGTCGGCATCGTGAGGGACCGGGTGACGGAGGGATGGTCGCCGACCCGCGGCCGGTCTCAGGTCCTCCCGCTGCTCGACTTTCTGGGAAAGCTGCGCCCGGGCGGCGCGACGGGGCTGAACGAGGGTCTGGCAAGCTACGCGCGGCAGTCCCGGGACAGCGGCCTCGCCGTGGTGATCTCCGACCTCCTTGACCCCGGCGGATACGAAGCGGGACTCCGGGCGCTGCAGGAGCAACGCTTCGACGTGCACCTGGTCCACGTGCTGGCGCCCGAGGAGATGAACCCCGCCTTCAGCGGGGATCTCCGGCTTCGGGACGCCGAGACCGGCGAGATCCGGGATCTGACGCTTGACGGCGAGGCGCGCCGCAGTTACGCTCGCCGCCTCCGGGAATTTCTCGATGCGGCCGAGGGGTTCTGCCGCAGCCGCGAGATCAGCTATCATCGCGTCACGACCGACATCCCGGTTGAGGAGTTCGTGCTGAGACAGCTCAAGGGGCTCCTGCTCCTGTGAGCTTCCTTTCTCCGCTCGCGTTCCTGCTCTTCACCCTGTCCGTCCCGCTCCTGCTCCTGTACTTCCTCAAGGTGCGGCGCCGGGAGAAGAGCGTGTCCAGCCTTCTCCTCTGGGATCCGGCGCTCCGGGACCGCGAGGCCTCCGCCTTCTTCCAGCGCCTCCAGCGCGATCCGCTCCTGCTTCTCCAGATCCTCGCGCTGCTGGCGCTGACGCTGGCGCTGGCGCGGCCGGCGGTGACGCTCAAGGGCCAGGGCGCGCAGCGGACCGTGATCATCCTCGACACGTCGGCCTCCATGAAGGCCACCGACGTGGCGCCGTCCCGCTTCGTCGCGGCCCAGCGGGAAGCGCTGGCGTTTCTCAATCGTCTCCCCGCGGGCACCGAAGTCATGGTGATCGAGGCGGGAATCCAGCCCCGGGTCCTCGTCGCCTTCTCGCGCGACCGCGAACGGATCACGTCAGCCCTCAGGGCTGTCGAAGCGCGAGACGTCACGAATCGGTTGACGCAGGCGATCAGCACCGCCCGCGCGCTGACCGCCCAGGATCCGGCCGCTGAGATCCGCGTTTTCACCGACGGGGCGCATACGGTTTCGGTCGCCGACGGCCGTGACGATCCCCGGGTCCGCTGGGTGGGAGTCGCTCGCGGCGGGCGGAACGTGGGCATCACGAACCTCGCGATCCGCAAGACCTTCTACGGGGCCCTGGGCTACCAGGCGTTCGCCTCCGTCGTGAACTTCTCGGAGGAGCCTCAAGCGTTCACGTTCACCCTGGACCTGGACGACCAGCCGATCGCGGAGCAGTCGCTCACCCTGGATCCCCACGTGCGCCGGTCGGTGGTGGTGCCGTTCAGCCACAACGGCGCGGGCGTGGTGCGGGGCCGGCTCGGGATCGCTGACGACCTGAGCGCCGACAACGTGGCCCACGCCGTCATCCCGCAGCCCGGCCAGATGCGGGTGCTGCTGGTGAGCCCGGGCAACCTCTTCCTCGAGAAGGCCCTCGGGGTGGATCCCCAGGTGACGCTCGAGGTGCGCACCCCCGAGACCTACCAGGGCGGGATGGACGCCTTCGATGTGGTGGTGCTGGACAGCGTGAGCCCGCCGCGCATCGGGCCGGGCCGGTACGTCCTGATCAACACGACCCCGCCCGACGTGCCGCTGGAGAGCCTGGGCCGGCTCGAGCAGCCGGTGATCCTGGACTGGGATCGGTCGCACCCGGTCATGCGGTACGTGGACTTTTCCAAGGTGGTGATCGAGGAAGCGCTCCGCGTGCGCCCGCTGGCGGCCGGCAAGACCCTGGTGGAGGCGGTCGGAGGGCCCCTGATCTACGTGCTCGAAGAGCCGCGGCGGAAGGCGGTCTTCTTCGGCTTCGACCTCTTCAAGACGGACTTCCCGCTGCGGGTCGCGTTTCCGGTCATGCTCTCCAACGGCCTCCGTTGGCTCCACCCGGCCGGCCTCGATCTGACCAGCTTCCAGCTGCGGGCGGGGGATCCCATCCTTCTCCCGGTGGAGCACGGGGTCACCTCGGCCCGCGTGACCACCCCGTCGGGGCGGAGCGTGGAGGCGCAGGTCACGCGCGGGCTGGCCAGTTTTACCGAAACCGGTCAGGCGGGCGTGTACACGGTCGGGACGTCCCGCGGGGAGACGCGCGTCGCCGTGAACCTTGCCAGCGCCGAGGAGTCGGACATCGCTCCCCGGCCGCTTCCGGCGCGCCCCGAGGCGCCTTCCCTCCAGGGCCCCGTCGTGCCGCTCCAGCGAGAACTGTGGGGGCTGTTCGTGCTGCTGGCGGCCCTTCTTCTCTCGGTTGAGGGGTACCTCTACTGGCGCCGCCAGACCTCCGGGCGCCCGGCGCTTCCCGCAGGCCTCGGCGATCGCTGGGCTCTCGGGTTGCGCTGCGCGCTCGTGGTGCTGCTCCTTGTCTCGCTGCTGAGGCCGGTGGTGCCGCGCTGGGTGGACCGGCTGAACGTCATGTTCCTCCTCGATGTGTCGGACAGCGTCAGCCTGGCGGCGCGGGAGCGCGCCTACCGTTTCGCGGCCCAGGCGCTGGCGGGGATGCAGGAGGGCGATCAGGCCGGGCTGATCATCTTCGGCCAGGAGGCCCTCGCGGAGCAGCCGCTCAGCCAGAAGCCCAAGGTGGAGCGGGTCCAGGTGCAGGTGGCCGGGCGCGGGACGGACCTGGCCCAAGCGATCCAGCTCGCGCTGGCCATGCTGCCGGCGGGCCACGCCAACCGGCTCGTCCTTCTGAGCGACGGGCGCCCGACCACGGGGAACGCGCTGGCCGCCGCGCAGGCCGCGAAGGACGCGGGCGCGGACATCCACTACGTCCCGACGCCGCTGACCTTCTCCCAGGAAGTGGTGGTGGAATCCATTCTGCTCCCCGAGGAGGTGAAGTTCGGCGAGCCGTTTGACGCCAAGGTCGTCGCCTGGAGCCAGCAGGATACCCAGGGCCGTTTGTCGCTCTTCCGGAACGGGGAGTTCCTCGGCTCCCAGGTGGTTCGCCTCTCCGCCGGCAAGAACGTGTACGCCTACCGCCAGTCGCTCGAGCAGAGCGGGATCCACGTGTACCAGGCCGCGATCGACGTGGAGGGGGACACCATCGAGGAAAACAACCGGGCCGTGGGCACCGTCGTGGTCCGCGGGCGCCCGCAGGTGCTGCTCGCGGAGAAGGACCGCGCGCACGCGCAGTCCCTGAGCGCGGCCCTCCGCACCCAGCACATCGACGTGACGGTGGTCGATCCGGAGGGGATTCCCAAGGACCCGGCGGGGCTCCAGAAGTACGACGGCCTGATCCTGTCGAACGTGTCCTCCCTCAAGCTGACCAAGAGGCAGATGGAGCACATCCGGGACTACGTCCGCGACGGGGGCGGCGGACTCATCATGCTGGGCGGCGAGGAGAGCTTCGGTCTCGGCGGCTACTACCGGACGCCGATCGAGGAGGCCCTGCCGGTGACGATGGAGGTGAAGCAGCGCATCGAGATCCCCAGCCTGGCGGTGGTGCTGTCCGTCGATCGGTCGGGGTCGATGGCGATGTCCACCGACGAGAAGGTGACGAAGCTGGACATCGCGAAGGAGGCGGCGCACCTGGTCGTGGACCTCCTGGACGAGCGGAACGAGGTGGGCGTGATGAGCTGGGACACCGAGTTCCTCTGGGACGTCCCGATCCAGCCCGCCCGGAACCGGTCGGGCATCCACCACTCGATCGCCACCGTCAAGGCGGGCGGGGGGACCGACGGCTATCCGGCCCTGAGGGAGTCGTACCGGGTCCTCTTCGACCGCCCGGCGCTGCTCAAGCACGTCATCTTCCTCTCCGACGGCCAGATGACGCGCGGGGACTTCGCCGGGCTCATCCGCCGCATGGTGAAGGACAAGATCCCCGTTTCCTCCGTCGCCATCGGAAAGGACTCCGACGTCGAGCTCATGTTCGACATCGCCAAGTGGGGGCGGGGGCGCTTCTACTACACCGAGGACACGCACACGATCCCTCGGATCTTCACGCTGGAGACCCAGCTGGCCTCCAAGGCCTCGCTGGTCGAGCAGCCGTTCAAGCCGATCCTGGCCGCCTCGAGCCACGAGGTCCTGCAGGACATCGACTGGAAGAACGCGCCGCCGCTCGGCGGCTACGTGGCGACCACGCTCAAGGGGACGGCGGAGCAGCTGCTCATGACCCACCAGGAGGATCCGCTGCTGGGCACGTGGCGGTACGGGCTCGGGCGCGCGGCCGCGTTCACCTCCGACGCGAAGGCGAAGTGGGCGGTGCTCTGGCTTCGATGGGGCGCCTTCAACAAGTTCTGGGGGCAGTTGACGCGCTGGACCCTGCGCACCGGGACCCGCAGCGACACCGTGGCCACGGTCGAGCGGCGGGACGGGATCGGGGAGGTGACCGTCGAGGCCGTCGACCTGAGGGGAGAGTTCGTCAACTTCCTGGAGGCGCAGGTCGGCGTCATCGCTCCGGACAAGCGGCGGTTGGTCGTCGAGCTGGAGCAGGTGGCGCCGGGCCGGTACCGGGGCCGCTTCCCCGCCCCCGACGAGGGGGTATATCTCGTCGGGATGGCCCACCGCCGGGGCGAGAAGATGGTTGGCTCGCAGCTGGCGGGGTTGGTGGTACCCTATGCTCAGGAGTTCCGCGATCTCGGCGTGGACGAGCGCCTCTTGCGGGAGTTGTCGGAGCTCACCGGCGGTGGCGCAGTGGCTCAGCCGAAGGACGTGTTCCTCCAGGCCCGGCGGCGATCGCGCCTGGCGGTAGAACTCTGGCCCTGGCTTCTGGGGTGCGTGGCGGTGCTGCTCCTGCCGGAGGTGGCGCTGAGGCGGGTCGGCCCGGGGTTCCTGGCCGGCTTGGTCGCGCGGCTCCGGGGCCCGGGGAAGGGAAGGACGTTCCTTCGGCGCAAGGGAGGCGGGCATGAGGGAGCGTAAGGTCTGGATCGGTGTCCTGACCCTCGTCGCCGCGCTGGTCGCTCCGGCGGGGAGCGCGGCGGCGCCGGCCGTGCGATCGCTCCTGATCCTGCCCTACCAGCCCGTGGACCTCGAGCGTGAAGAGCAGTGGCTCGGGGACGGCGTTGCCCACCTCCTGGCCCTCTCCCTCGTGAACCATCCCGGCCTCGTCCTCGTGGATCCCGCACGGATCAGGCGGCTCGGCCAGCCCGAGGCGTGGGGGGAAGAAGTGGTCCTGGGATTCGCCCGGATGGCGCGCGCGGACCTGGCCTTTTACGGGGAGATCAGGCGCGTCGCCGGCGATCTCGTCCTGCGGCCCCGCTACCTGGAATTCACGGGGACGGGCGCCGAGACGCGGGCCCTGCCGCCCATCGCGGTCCCCGACGCCCGGGTCCCGGAAGGGCTCAGCAGCCTGCCCCTGGCCTACGCGCGCGCGCTCAGCCTCGCGCCGACCGAGGGCGACGCCGCCAGGATCGAGAAGGGCGCGATGTCCACCAAATCGGCGCGCGCTTTCGAGGCCTACGTCAAGGGGCGTCACGCGGGGCTCCACGGCACGCAGGCGGGCAACGAGGCGGCGGCGGACCTGCTCGGCAAGGCGGTCGAGCTGGACCCGGCCTTCGCCGCCGCCCAGTACGCGCTGGGCGTGGCGCATCTCGCCCTGGGCAACCGCTGGAAGGCCGCCGCCCAGTTCCGCGCCTCGACCCAGCTCGATCCGGCATTCCCCGAGCCCTACAAGGCCCTGGGCGATCTGTTCCTCGCCGCGCCCCGCCGCCTCTTCGATCAGGCCGTGGAGGCCTATCAGAAGGCGCTGGAGCTCCGACCCTTTTACGCCGACGCGCACGTCGGGCTCGGGGACGCGCGGGCGGCCAAGGGCGAGGTGGACGCGGCCATCGCGAGCTATCAGAAGGCGCTGCTCTACAATCCGGCGAACCCCAAGGTCCACATGAGCCTGGGGAAGATCTACTACGGCGAGAAGGGGCTCTACTACGAGTCGGTGAGCTCCTACCAGAAGGCGATCGAGCTCGATCCGCAGTTCCTCGAGGCGCGCATGGGGCTCGGCGAAGTGTACGAGGACAAAGGGCTGTACCCGGAGGCCATCCGGGAGTACCGGAAGGTCGTGGAGCTGGACCCCCAGCACACCGGCGGGCTGTACAACCTCGCGCTCGTGTACGAGAAGGTGGATCCCCGGGAGGCCATCGCCCACTGGGAGCACTACATTCAGGTGGCGGCGCCGCTCCCGTCAGAGAAGGACTGGGTGGACGTGGCCCGCCAGCATCTGAGGAAGCTCAAGATCCAGGTGGAGGGGAATCGCTGAGGCTAAATTCCCAGCAGGCGCTCGAGCCGCGCCCGGTCAAATCCCACGACCACCTCGTCGTCGACGAGGATCACCGGCACGGCCATCTGTCCCGTTCGCCGCACCAGTTCCTCCCGCGCCTCCGAATCGTCCATGACGTTCCTGTCCGCGAACGTCACGCCCTTGGACGAAAGAAACTCTTTCGTCGCGCGGCAGGGGCGTCAGGTCGGCGTCGAAAAGACGACCACTCGGCGCTGGGTCACGCGGCTCACCTCCTGGAGGTCGAGCCCATTCTCCCACAGGGAGTGACGAGCGGCAACTTGACAGCTCGAAGTCCTCGTCGCTATTGTTCTGTGGGCTCATTCACAAGCGGAGAGGGGGACATTTGAGCGACCTCAGGAAAGATCCGACGCGTGGCCAGTGGGTGCTGGTGCGACCGCGAGGGGGCGCCGAGCCCGCGGGGGCCGAGTGCCCCTTCTGTCCCGGCAACGAGGCGAGCACCCCGCCGGAGATCGCGGCCTATCGGAAGGAGGGGTCCGCTCCCAACAGCCCGGGCTGGCAGGTGCGGGTCATCCCGGAAGCAGACCCGTACTTCCGGGTGGAGTGGGACTTGGTGCGTGAAGGCGTGGGGATGTACGACAAGATCACGCCCCGCGGGGCCAGCGAGCTGATCATCGAGAGCCCGAGCCACGAGGACACGCCAGCCGGGATGGGCCCCGACCAGCTGGAGCGCGTCCTTTGGATGTACCGGGACCGGCTCGAGGACCTGAAGCGCGACCCGGCGATCCGCGACATCCTGATCACGCGCCGGTACGGCAAGCCGGGGTCGCGGATCAGCCATCCCTACTCCCGGGTGACCGCGATTCCCGTGATCTTCGACGACCTGCGCCGGGAGCTGCGCGAATCCCGGGAGTACTATCAGTACAAACGGCGCTGCCTCTTCTGCGACATCCTCCGCCAGGAGCAGGCCGACGACGATCGGGTGGTGCGGCTGACACCGTTCTTCCTGGTGGTGGTGCCCTACGCGGCGCGCGCGCCCTTCGAGACATGGGTCCTGCCCCGGCAGCACTCGTGCGCGTACGAAACACTTTCTCCCGAGGCTGCCGCGGACTTGGCCCGGCTGCTGGGCGCATATTTCGGCGTCCTGGCGACGCGATTGGGAAACCCCTCCTTCGAGCTCGTGCTCCATACGGCCCCGAATCTCGCCGCCAAGATCCTCCAGGACGAGTGGGCGACGATCGTCGACGACTACCACTGGCACCTCGAGATCGCCGTCCAGCCCGAGCGGGCCACGCGGGTGGGAGGGATCGCCGTCAACGAGGTGCCTCCGGAGGAGGCCGCCCGCCGGCTCCGGGAGGCCTGGGGGACTTAAGCCGCATCTGCCCACGGCGATCAGCTGTCGGCCCCACTCCGATAGGTGATCCCTCGAAAGTCTGATTTGTCTGTCATAACAATAATTTCCCTTGACAGGCGCCGGGGGGGATGCCAATATACGACTAGTCTAGTCGGGGATCATAGGAGTCGGGAATAGGAAAGGCTGGGAAATTCATATGCTCCGTTTCACCAAGCGCGCCGACTACGGCCTGATGGCGATCAATTATATCGTCGTGCGGGGCGCCGACGGGGCCGTCAGCGCCAAGCGGATCGCCGAAGAGTTCGGCATCCCCCCCGAGCTCCTCGCCAAGATCCTCCAGCGCCTGGCGAAGAAGGGGTTCATCACGAGCCACAACGGCCCCAAGGGGGGATACGTGCTGGCGCGCTCGCCCGAGGAGATGACGGTGGGGGAGGTGGTGCGGGCCCTGGAAGGCCCCATCCACATCGTCAACTGTCTGGAGGACGTGGACTGCGCGCAGTTTCCGCGCTGCAACCTCCGCCGGCCCGTTCAGAAGATCCAGGCGAGCATCAGCTACCTCTTGGACACGATGACCCTGGCTGAGCTGACTCGGGAGACGATCCCGACCGCGGACCTCACGACGGTCAACTAGGAGACACGTTATGGCGTTGAAGTTCCCCATCTTCATGGACAGCCACTCCACCACCCCGGTAGACCCGCGGGTGCTGGAGGCGATGCTTCCCTACTTCACCGAGAAGTTCGGCCACCCCGGGAGTCGCAACCACCCCTTCGGCTGGGAGGCGGAGGCCGCCGCCGACAAGGCCCGGGAGCAGGTGGCCCGGCTGATCGGCGCCCGGGACCCCAAGGAGGTCGTCTTCACCTCCGGCGGGACCGAGGCGATCAACCTGGCCATCAAGGGCGTGGCCGAGATGTACCGGGAGAAGGGCACGCACATCGTGACCCTGGCCATCGAGCAGCGGGCCGGCCTGGACGTCTGCAAGCGGCTCGAGCGGCAGGGGTTTCAGGCCACCTACATTCCCGTCGGCCCTGACGGGCTGGTGGACGTGGAGGAGATCCGCAAGGCGATCACGGACAAGACGATCCTGATCTCCGTGATGTTCGCCAACAACGAAATCGGCACGATCCAGCCGGTGGCCGAGATCGGCAAGCTCGCCAAGGAGAAGGGGATCATCTTCCACACGGACGCGACCCAGGCCGTCGGGAAGATTCCCGTGGACGTGGAGACCATGGGCATCGACCTCCTGTCCACGACCGCCCACATGATCTACGGTCCGAAGGGAGTCGGGGCGCTCTACGTCCGCCGGAAGAATCCCCGGGTCAGGATCGCTCCGATCCTCGACGGGGGCGGCCACGAGCGCGGGATGCGCTCGGGCACGGTGCCTGTGCCCCTGGTGGTCGGCTTCGGCAAAGCGGCTGAGATCTGCGGAACGGTCCTGGCGGAGGAGGGCGCGCGGCTCCGGGCGCTCAGGGACAAGCTCCAGGACAAGATCCTCTCCTCGCTGGATGAGGCGTACCTGAACGGGCACCCCGAGAAACGGCTCCCCCACAACCTGAACATCTCCTTCGCCTACGTAGAGGGAGAGTCGGTACTCATGGGACTGAACAAGGAGGTCGCCCTGGCCTCGGGCTCGGCCTGCACGTCCGCGACCCTGGAGCCCTCCTACGTGATCGCGGCCCTGGGGGTGGGGTCGGAGCTGGCCCATTCCTCCATCCGGTTCGGCCTCCACCGGTTCACCACCGAGGAGGAGGTGGAGTACGTCGGGGATCGCACGGTTCAGGTCGTCACCCGGCTCCGGGAGATGTCCCCCCTCTACGAGTTGGCCAAGGAGGGCGTGGACATCAAGTCCATCCAGTGGAAGGCATCCTAGGGGATAGCGGCCGACAGAGGAGGAGTCAGAGCCATGGCCTATAGCGACAAGGTGATTGATCACTACAACAACCCGCGCAACGTGGGGTCCTTCCCCAAGGAGGCCCCGGGCGTGGGCACGGGGCTCGTGGGGGCACCCGAGTGCGGGGACGTCATGAAGCTCCAGATCAAGGTGAATGTGGACACGGGCCTGATCGAGGACGCCAGGTTCAAGACCTTCGGGTGCGGCAGCGCCATCGCGTCGTCCAGCCTGGCCACGGAGTGGCTCAAGGGGAAGTCGGTGGACGAAGCGGCGAAGATCAAGAACACGGACATCGTGAACGAGCTGAAGCTGCCCCCGGTGAAGATCCACTGCTCGGTGCTGGCCGAGGACGCCATCAAGGCGGCCCTGGCGGACTACCGGGACAAGTGGGGGAAGAAGGAAGCTGCGGCCGGGGCCGCGGCATCATAAAAGAGGGAAGCGTCGACGAAGGAGGTCGAGCCTGCGATGGCGATGAATCTCAGCGAAGCGGCGTTGAAACAGGTCAAGCAGCTCATGGCCGCCCAGAACCTCGAGAACGTCTATCTCCGGATGGGCGTGAAGGGAGGCGGGTGCTCCGGCCTCTCCTACTCGCTGGAGTTCGACAACGAGGTCGGGCCCCACGACAAGACCTTTGACATCGACGGTGTCAAGGTGGTCGTGGATGCCAAGAGCTACCTGTACCTGAACGGGATCACCCTGGACTACGTGACGCAGGGGCTCACGGGCGGCTTCACGTTCGTGAACCCGAACGCCAAGTCGAGCTGCGGCTGCGGGACGTCGTTCTCGGCGTAGGATGGGACTCCCCCCGCGGAGCGGGGGCCCCGGCTCTTCAGCATTCAGTGATGCCATCGTAGCGCGTCGCGCGCGACCGGTGAGAGGCGAAACGGGCCCCTGAGGCCCGTTTCCTTTTTGAGTGACCATGACAGAGGCAAAGAGAGGCGCAGGCATGACCCGGTCGTCGCGGGACCTCTGCTGGAACTGCCAGTCGGAGGTCGGCGGTGAGTATTTCTGCCCCCAGTGCGTCAAGGTCCAGCCGGCGTCGGTGTGGTCGGACTACTTCGACGTGTTCGGCCTACCCCGAAAGCTCGGGCTGGACCTCGAGGATCTCCAGCGGAGGTTTTACGACTGGAGCCGGAAGTTCCACCCCGACTTGTTCCAGCGGGCGACCCCCGAGGAGCAGGCCATCAGCCTGGAGAACTCCGCCCTGGTGAACACCGCCTACCGCACCCTCCGGGATCCGATCGCGCGGGTCGAATACCTCATCGGGCTGGAGGAGGGGGCGGTGAAGGGGATCCCGCCCAAGGCCCCCCTGGATCTCCTGGAGGAGATGCTCGAGGTGCAGGAGGCGCTGGAGGCGGCCAAGGCATCTGCCCTCGATGCGGAGACGCGGAAGCGCCTCATGGACGAGCGCGCGCGCCTCGCGGAGCGGCGGCGGGCGGAAGAGGAGCGGCTGCTCGACGTGGGCCGGGAGTGGGACGCGCTGGTCGACGGGAGCCGCGCCGCGTCGCGCGATCGAGACGACCTGCGGCGTCCGCTGCTCGACCGCATGAAGGGAATCCTGGCCGCACGCGCCTATCTGACCACGGTCATCAACGATCTCAGCGACGCGCTGGGAGAGGACAGCCAGACTCATGCCTCGCATCGTCGGCATTGATCTCGGCACCACCAACAGCCTCGTTGCCTACATGGAGGGGGGCTTCCCCAAGGTCATCCCCGACGCTGAGGGACACGTCCTCCTCCCTTCGGTGGTCGGGTTCACCGCCGACGGGATCCTGGTGGGAGACGCCGCCAAGCGGCAGCTCGTCCGGAACCCGACCCGGACCATCTACTCGGTCAAGCGCCTCATGGGGAAGGGCTACGACGACGTCAAGGAGGAGCTGCGCTACTTCCCCTTTCACGTCGTGCCGAGCGACGAGGTGGTGAAGATCAGGGTCGCCGACCGTGAGGTCACGCCCCCCGAGGTCTCGGCGCTGATCCTGCGATCCCTGAAGGAGCGGGCCGAGGCCCACCTGGGCGAGGTCGTGACCAAGGCCGTCATCACGGTCCCTGCCTACTTCAACGACAGCCAGCGCCAGGCTACGAAGGACGCCGGCCGGATCGCGGGGCTTGAGGTCCTCCGGATCGTCAACGAGCCGACCGCCGCCTCGCTCGCGTACGGGCTTCATCGTCTCAAAGGGGGGACCGTCGCCGTCTACGATCTGGGGGGCGGGACCTTCGACATCTCGATTCTCAGGGTGAAAGATGGGATTTTCGAGGTGCTGGCCACGAACGGCAATACCCATCTCGGCGGCGACGACTTCGACCGGGCCCTGGTGGACTGGCTCCTGGCCGATATCGAGACGCGCCACGGCGCGGACCTCCGCGCGGATCTGGAAGCCCTGCAGGAGCTCCGGCTCGGGGCCGAGGCGGCCAAGTGCCGCCTGTCGTTCGAGGAGCGGACGGTGCTCACGATTCCATTCGCCCAGCACGGGTTCACCTACCGGCGGGAGATCTCGCGCGCGGAGCTCGAGACCCTGATCGAGCCGCTGGTCCAGCAGACGCTGGGGCCCTGCCGGCTCGCCCTGGCCGACGCCGGCCTGAGCGCGGCGCAGATCGACGAGGTCGTGCTCGTGGGAGGGTCCACGCGGGTTCCCCTGGCGAGGCGGCGCGTCCAGGAGCTCTTCGGGAAGCTGCCCCACAGCCAGCTGAACCCGGACGAGGTCGTCGCGGTGGGGGCGGCGGTCCAGGCCGATATCCTGGCCGGCGGCATCACCAACATGCTCTTGCTCGACGTCACTCCGCTCTCTCTCGGGATCGAGACCCTGGGGGGGGGGATGAGTGTCCTGATCCCACGGAACACGACGATTCCCACGAGCGCCAAGGAGTTGTTCACCACTTCGGTGGACGGACAGACGGTGGTGGACATGCACGTCCTCCAGGGCGAGCGGGAGCTGGTCAAGAACAACCGGTCCCTCGCCCGCTTCGAGCTCTCCGGCATCGACCCGATGCCCGCGGGGATGCCCCGCATCGAGGTGACCTTCCTGATCGACGCGAACGGGATCCTTCAAGTCAACGCGAAGGAGCTCAGGACCGGGAAGGCCGCCTCCATCGAGGTCAAGCCCTCGTACGGGCTCACCGATGCCGAAGTGGAGCGGATGATCGAGGAGTCCTTCATCCATGCCGAGGAGGACGTGGCCTCGCGGCTCCTGATCGAGGCCCGCAATGAGGCCGATACGGTCATCCGCGCCACGGAGCGGGCGTTGGGCCAAGGGAGCGGGCTGATCGGCCAGGAGGAAACGGCGCAGATCACCGGGGCGCTCGCCGCACTGAAGGCCGTCCGCGACGGGAGTGACCGCGACGCCATCCGCGAGGCCACCGAGCGCCTGAATCAATCCACGCTTCACCTGGCCGAGATTCTGATGGATTCCGCGCTCAAGGAGGCGCTGACCTCGAAGCGGGTGACGGAGGCCCTGGGAAAGCCGGAGCGATGACATACAAGGTCACGTTCCTCCCCATGAACATCACGGTGGAGGTGGATCCGGAGAAGTTCCCCCTCCAGGAGGACGGCCGGCCGGGCTCCGTCCTGGACATCGCCCTCGGGAACAACATCTCGCTCCAGCACAACTGCGGCGGCAAGTGCGCGTGCACGACCTGCCACGTGATCGTGAAGGAAGGAATGGAGAACCTGTCCAAGATGGAGGAGGATGAGGAAGACCGCCTGGACACGGCCGAGGGCCTCACGCTCCATTCCCGGCTGGGGTGCCAGGCCGTGGTGAGCGGCGACGTGGTGGTCGAGATCCCGCCGTCGGGGCGGGGCGGGTTCACGCCCCCCGGCCATTGACGGCGAGCGACGAAGCGAGGGCTCCCGTGGGACTGACCTGGAAGGATGCGGAAGACATCGCGATAGCGCTCGCGGAGAGGTTTCCCGACACAGACCCGCTGGGAATCCGGTTCACCGACCTCCACAAGTGGGTGACGGAACTGGAGGACTTTTCGGACGATCCGAAGGCGTCCAACGAGGGCATCCTCGAGGCCATCCAGATGGCCTGGCTCGAGGAGGTGCGAAATCGGTAAGGCTTACCAGGAGATGACCTGGTCGGCGGCGAAGATCAGGTCGAGGAGTTCCGCGTACGTGAGCGTGTCCGGGAGGCGGCGCACCTGGACCCCGGATGGCAGCGGGGGCGGCTCGGTATCCTCTCGGAGGACGACGGTGAGGGTGGTGCCGGGATCGCGGCTCTGCTGCTCGATGGCCGTCAGGGCGTGTTCGGGCACCGGCGCCTTGAGCAGGTGGAGGACGTGGGGCATCAGAATATCAGAGAGCGGCGGGAGCCGGTGATGAGCCCGGCGATCTCCTCGCGGGAGACCGGGACGGTCGGGTGGTCCTCCGCGTTCCACCCCTCCCTCGCTGCGGGCATCGCCGACCGGTCGATGTGGAAGGGAATGCCCAGCTTCGCCAGCGTGCCGCGGTACTTGGCGATGTCGTCGCCGTCCACGAGATCGTCGGTGTCCGTGTCGAGGAGATGGACGGCGGGACCCGTCAGGACGATCGTCACGTCGTTCTCGCCCGCGGCCACTCCGAGCGCGATGCGGAGGGCCTCGTTGGCCCGATGGGAGCGGCGGGGATCTTCCGAGATGAGCACCAGAACGGGGAGCGTCTCTTCCACGAACCTAGTTCCCGTACGGGGCCAAATGGCGAGCCAGACAAGGCCCGAGGGAGGAGCCGACCGGAGCGTACGCAGTTGTACGTGAGGATCGGCGACGAACCAGGCCGCAGTAGTTGAGGCGGTCGGGATCGGAGAGGGGGATGCGGCGCTTCTGGCAGCCGTAGGCGCAGACGAAGAGCTTGGCACCGCGCGTCGCCAGCTCCTGGACCTCCGGCCGGTCCTTGGCCAGCACCCCGTCGTCGATCAGGTAGAGGTAGAGGTCCACGCCCCGGTCGAGCGCCGCCTTCGACAGGCGGACGGCGGTCGCGAGGTTCGGGTCCTCGGGTTTCGTGGAGAGGAGCAGGCCCAGTTTGCGCTTGCGGAGATCCACGGCGGTTCGAGCTTAGCATCCGGTCTCCGCGGCAGTCAATTGTTGACACCGCGGGGCAATCTTTATAGGGTGGAGTGACATGAGCGGGAGAGTGTACCTGGATCACAACGCGTCCACGCAGGTCCACCCCGAGGTGGTGGCCGCGATGCTGCCCTATTTCGGGGAGCGGTTCGGCAACCCCTCGAGCGTCCACGGCTTCGGCCGCGAGGCCCGCGAGGGCGTCGAGGTCGCCCGGGAGCAGATCGCTCACTTCCTGAGGATGAGCACAGACGAGGTCGTGTTCACGTCCGGCGGGACCGAATCCGACAACCTGGCCATCAAGGGCGTGGCCGCGGCCCGTGGGGCCGGGCACATCATCACGTCCCAGATCGAGCACCACGCGGTGCTCCGGACGTGCCAGTTCCTGGAGGGACAGGGGTTCGCGGTGACCTATCTCCCGGTGGACGGGGACGGGCTGGTCAATCCCGACGACATCCGGCGGGCCCTCAGGCCCGACACGGTCCTGATCACGGTCATGCACGCCAACAGCGAGGTGGGGACGATCCAGCCCGTGGACGCCATCGGGGCGATCGCGCGCGAGCGGGGAATCCCGTTCCACGTGGACGGCGTCCAGACGTTCGGCAAGGTCCCCATCGACCTGGACGGCTTCGGCATCGACCTGCTTTCGTTCTCGAGCCACAAGGTCTACGGTCCCAAGGGGGTCGCCGGCCTGTATATCCGGAAGGGAACAAAGATGGTGTCAGTCCAGCACGGTGGCGAGCACGAGCGCCGCCGCCGGGCCGGGACCGAGAACGTCCCGGGTATCGTCGGGTTCGGGAAGGCGGTGGCGGTCCGGGCCCGGGAGATGGAGGCGGAGGCGGTCCGGCTGACGGCGCTGCGGAACAGGTTCTGGGACGGGATCAGCGCGCGAGTTCCCGACGTGAGGCTCAACGGTCACCCCACGCGGCGGCTCCCGGGGACGCTCAACCTGTGCTTCCGCCACGTGGAGTCTGAATCCATCGTGCTCGGGCTCGACCTCAAGGGTGTGGCCGTCTCGGCGGGCTCGGCCTGCACGTCGGGCAACGTGGAGCCCTCCTACGTCCTGGTGGCCATGGGAGTTCCGCTGGACTGGGCCATGGGGTCGGTCCGCGCCACCCTGGGGCGCGAGAACACGGACGCGGACATCGACTATGTCCTGGAGGTGCTGCCGCCGCTGGTGGAGCGGATCCGGAGCCTGTCGCCCGCGGCCGTGTCATGAACTACAGCGAGACGCTCATCGACCACTTCCGGAACCCGCGGAACGCGGGGATGATGCGCGACCCCGACGGGGTCGGCGAGGACACCTTCGAGGGCTGCGGCGACCTGGCCCGCTTCTATCTCAGGGTGGTGGACGGGCGCGTCGCCGATGTGCGATTCCAGACCTACGGCTGCGGGCCCACGATCGCGGCCTCGAGCGCCGGCACCGAGCTGGCGAGCGGCCGCTCCGTATCCGACCTGTTGACGCTGAGTGAGCGCGACGTGGCGGCCGCCGTGGACGGGCTTCCTGCCGAGCGCCTGCACGCGGCGGAGGTGGTGGCGGGAGCGCTCCGCGCGGCGGCCCGTGACTACGTGGCGCGGCGGAATGGCGGGCGCGGGATGGAAGCCAGCCGGCATGTTTGAGCAGATGCGGCGGGACGTCCGGACGGTCCTCGAGCGCGACCCGGCGGCGCGGTCGGCGCTGGAGATCGTGCTCTGTTACCCGGGCGTTCACGCCATCTGGCTCCACCGGTTGGCCCACGGCGTCTGGGGCTGGGGCGGGCTGACCCTGGGGCGGCTCATCTCCCACGCCAATCGATTCCTGACGGGCATCGAGATCCACCCCGCGGCGAGGCTCGGGCCGGGCCTGTTCATCGACCACGGCATGGGGGTGGTCATCGGGGAGACGTCGGAGATCGGTGAGAACGTGACCCTGCTCCAGGGGGTCACGCTGGGCGGGACGAGCCTCAAGCGCGAAAAGCGCCACCCGACCCTGGGCAACAACGTGGTGGTGGGCGCGGGGGCGAAGATCATCGGCGCGTTCAAGATCGGCGACGGCAGCCGGATCGGTGCCGGGTCCGTCGTCGTCCGGGAGGTCCCCCCCAACGCCGTGGTCGTCGGGGTGCCGGGGCGCGTCACCTACAAGGACGGGCAGCGGGTCGCCGGGGAGATCGACCTGAACCAGACGGATCTTCCCGATCCGCTCGCCAAGGCCATGGAACAGCTCCTGGATCGGATCCAGCATCTGGAGTCCGAGGTGCGGACGCTGCGCAAAGCGCTGGAGGAGACGAGGGTCGGGCGCCTGTGACAGCGGGGGCCGGGGGGTTCACGACCGAGGACGGCCGGACGGCCACGGAGGAGGGCGCGGACACGTGGTTCCCAAAGATCGGATGACGGTGTCGGAGGCGTCGGTCTATCTGGCGGTGGATGCCGAAACGCTGACGCGGATGGCGTCCGAGCGGAGCATCCCGTCGCTCGAGGTCGAGGGGCAGTGGGTGTTCTCCAAGAAGTCCATCGACAAGTGGCGCCGCCAGCGGGAGGCGAAACAACCGTAGTTCGAGTCAATGCTCGATCCCGCTGCGGCCTGGCTGCTCCTGACCGAGTTCACGAAGAGCGATAGTCTCCGCAAGCACGCGCTCGCGGTGGAGGCCTCCATGCGGGCCTACGCGGCCAGGTACGGCGCCGACCCCGAAACCTGGGGCATCGTGGGGATGCTCCACGACTTCGATTACGAGATCCACCCGACCGCGCCCCGGCATCCCATGAAGGGCGCCGAAATCCTGAGAGCGCGGGGGGTGCCGGACCCCGTCATCTACGCCATCCTCTCTCACGCCGACTACTCCGGCTGCCCGCGCGTTTCCCTCCTCGACCGGGCGATCTACGCTTGCGACGAGCTCTCGGGCTTCATCACGGCGTGCGCGCTGGTTCGCCCGGCCCGGGCGATCGCCGGCCTGGAGGTGGCCTCCGTGAAGAAGAAGCTCAAGGACAAGGGGTTCGCCCGCACCGTGAATCGCGACGACGTCTATCGCGGCGCCGCCGAGCTCGGCGTGGATCTGGACGCTCACATCGACTTCGTCATCAAGGCCCTCGAGGGCGTTGCCCCCAGGATCGGTCTGGGGGGTCCTGCCGCCTAGCGCCCGACGCCGTGAGCCGGGCAGCGCCCGTCCGCTCGATCATCCACGTGGACATGGACGCCTTCTACGCGTCCGTGGAGCAGCGCGACCGCCCTGAGCTCCGCGGTCGGCCCGTCATCGTGGGGGGCGATCCCCGCGGGCGCGGCGTCGTGTCGGCGGCATCGTACGAGGCCAGGGAGTTCGGGATCCACTCGGCCATGCCGATCGGCCGGGCCGCGCGCCTCTGCCCCGAAGCCATCTTTCTCCCCGTGGACATGGACAAGTACGCCCTCGTCTCGCGCGAGATCATGACCCTCCTGTCGGAGTACTCGCCGCTGCTGGAGCCGATCTCGGTGGACGAGGCCTTCCTGGACCTCACGGGCACCCAACGCTTGCTGGGCCCGGCCCTCGAGGTGGCCCGGACGATTAAGGCGCGACTGCGTCAGGAGGTCGGGCTCACTGCCTCGGCGGGAGTCGCGCCGAACAAGTTCCTCGCCAAGCTCGCCTCCGACCTCCAGAAGCCCGATGGGCTGGTGGAGGTCAAGCCGGAGGAGGAGGCCGATTTCCTTCGATCCCTGCCCATCGAGAGGCTCTGGGGGGTCGGCCGGGTGACCGCGCGCGACCTCCGCGCCATGGGGATCGAGACCATCGGCCAGCTCGCCCGCGTCCCCGCGTCGGTGCTCGCGAAGCGCTTCGGCAAGTGGGGGGCGCTTCTCCACGAGCTGGCCAACGGGCGCGACGACCGTCCCGTCGAGCCCTTCGCCGCGCCCAAGTCCATGGGAGCCGAGGAAACGTTCGCCGAGGACACGCGGGATCTGGAGGAACTCAGGCGGACGCTCCTGGCCCAATCCGAGCGGGTCGCCCGCGAGCTGAGGGGGGAGGGGTATGCGGGGCGGACCGTCACTCTCAAGCTCAGGTTCGCCGACTTTCAGACGATCACGCGGAGTCTCACCGGGGAGGCCACGCAGGACGGGCTGGAGATCTTCAGGCGCGCCTTCGCGCTGCTCGAACGAGTGACCCGCGTCAAGCCGGTCAGGCTCGTCGGAGTGTCGGTATCCGGGCTGATTCAGGGCGGGCCCGGCCAGCTCTCGCTCTTTTCGGCCGCCGAGGTCAGGCGGGATCAGGTGGCCCGGGCCGCCGACAGGCTGGTCCGCCGCTTCGGCGATCGGGCCCTGATCCCGGCCAGCCTCCTGGAGCCGTCCCGGCGACGCCAGCCGTGACTTGACACCCTGCAGGCCGGCCCCTATAATCCCGCCCAAGCGGTTGACGCATCATTCACAAGGAGCATCGATCTCTACTCGATTCCCGGACGTTCGCCCGAAGAGGATGGTGACGGGTGTCCGTCCGTCTCTTCATAAAGACCGGGATAGAAACCCACACCCCCAAACGAGGGAGGGCAAGCAATGAGACTGAAGACTCTGGGAGCGTTCCTGTTGGTTCTGCTGATGTCCGTCACGTCGGCCTGGGCCCAGGCCAAGGTCCCCGGCGTGACCGACACCGAGGTAGTCGTCGGCCTCACGACCCCGCTCTCGGGGCCGGCGGCGGCCTGGGGCAACACCGCCGTCGCGATGGAGGCGTGGGCGAAGTACGTCAACGACCAGGGCGGGGTTCACGGCCGGAAGATCAGGACGATCCTGAAGGATGACGGGTATGTGCCCGGCCGGGCCGTCGCCAACCTCACCGAGATGAAGGATAGCGTCTTCATGGTGGTCGGGCTTCTCGGGTCCGCAATCCTGAACGCCTCCAAGGACCTGGTGGCTGAGGCGAAGATTCCGATCGTCTGGCCCTACGGGAATCCCGCGATCTGGGAGCGTCAGCCGCCTGACAAGCGCCGCTACGTCTTCGTCGTCTATCCCGATTACGTGGACGAGGGAGACTTCCTCGTGACCCACGCCGTGAACAAGCTCGGCTCGAAGAAAGTCGCCGTGTTCTTCGCAAACGACGAGTACGGAAAGGGCGGGCTCGAGGGCGTACGGCGGGGGCTGCGGGGGCTCGGTGGGAAGGCCTCCATGGCCGCGGAGATCTCCTACGAGCTGGCCGATCGCGAGCTGGGGACCCATGCGCTCAAGCTCAAGGAGTCGGGCGCCGATACGGTGGTCTTCTACTCGACGATCACCCACGGGGCGAACGTCATCAAAGAGATGGCCAAGGTCGGGTACCGGCCGAAGCTGGTCTCGTCCTTCCCGCTGGGCGACCACCACATCCTGTTCAGGCTCCTCGGTGACCTCTGGGAAGGCGCCCATGTCACTCTGATCAACGCCGGCGTTATCGTGGGAGAGCCGGATGGCGACAGGATCGCCAACATCCTCGTGAAGTACGAGCCGAAGCTGAAGGGCAAGGAGAGCACGGCCCTGGCGGGAGCCGCTCCCATGATCCTGGCCGTCGAGGGGCTGAAGCGGGCGGGGCGGAACCTGACCCGCGAGTCCTACGTCGAGGCGTTGGAAACGCTCAAGGATTACGTGCCGGAGAAGCTCAACGCCCCGATCACGTTCGGGCCGAACCGGCGCCACGGCCTGAACGCCGTTCGCCTCATGCGGGCGGAGAAGGGGAACCTGGTCGAGGTGATCGCCCGGCAAACCTTCCCGCCTCATTTCTAGATGGGGGGACTCTTAGAGGTCAAGGACCTCTCGCTCAGCTTCGGCGGGATCAAGGCCCTGGCCGGCGTCGGCGTGGCCATCGCCGAGGGGGAGACCCTGGCGGTGATCGGCCCGAACGGCTCCGGCAAGACCTCGCTCTTCAATTGCGTCACCGGGATCTACCGCCCCGTCACCGGGACGATCACCTTCAAGGGGGAGAGCCTGCTGGGGCTCTCCCCCGACGCGGTGACCCGTCGCGGCGTGGCCCGCACCTTCCAGAACCTGCGCCTGTTCCTGAACATGTCGGTCCTGGACAACCTGCTCGTGGGGCGGCACCTGCACTTCAAAAAGAACCTCCTCCACGCTGCGCTCAGGATGCGGAGCGAGGAGGTCCGGCACCGCCGCCGCTGCGAGGAGATCATCGAGTTCCTGAACCTGGAGCCCTACCGGAAGAGCCGGGTCGCCGATTGCCCTTTCGGGGTGCAGAAGAAGATCGAGCTGGGGCGGGCGCTGGCGACGGAGCCCCGGCTCCTGCTGCTCGACGAACCGGTCTCCGGGCTGACGGCGGAGGAAAAGGAGGAGGTCTCCTACTGGATCCATGAGGTGCGGGGCCGCTTCGGGATCACGGTCCTCCTGGTGGAGCACGACCTGCGGGTTGCCTCGCGCCTGGCGAACCGAATGGTCGCGCTGGACCACGGCGTGAAGATCGCCGAGGGAACCCCGGCGGAAGTCCAGCGCCACCCCGAGGTCATAAGAGCGTACCTGGGTGAATGATGACCGATGGAACGGGCGCCCCGATGAGCGCTCGCGCGAAGAGGCCGAACCACCGACCGAGGTCATTCACGAAAAAGCACGCTGAATAATGCCGCTGCTGAAGATCGCGAGCATCGAGACGCTCTACTTCGACCGCATCTATGCACTCTTGGGGGTGTCGCTGGAGGTAGAGGAAAGGCAGATCTTCGCGGTTCTCGGTCCGAATGGCGCGGGAAAGACGACACTCCTGAAGACCGTGGCCGGTCTGCTCAAGGACCAGCCGAAGAAGGGGGTGATCGAGTTCGGCGGCCATCGCATCGAGCGGCGATCGCCCGAGAAGATCGCGAATCTGGGGATCGTCTACGTTCCCGAGGACCGCGGATTGTTCCGCGAGCTGACGGTGGCGGAGAATCTCGAGCTCGGCCTCTGGGGCCGTCGCGACAATGGGGTCAAGCAGGACCTCGACTTCGTGTACAGCATGTTCCCGATCCTCAAGGAACGTGCGAAGCAGGAGGCGGAGACCCTCTCCGGCGGCGAGCAGCAGATGCTGGCGCTCGGCCGGGCGATCCTGAGGCGGCCGCAGCTCCTGATGCTGGACGAGCCGTCGCTGGGGCTCGCTCCCCAGGTGGCCCGGGCGGTCTTCGACGCCCTCCTGGCCATCAGCCAGACCGGGACGACGATTCTCCTCGTCGAGCAGAATGCGCGGCTGGCGCTGAAGGTGGCGCACCACGCGGCGATCCTGGAGGCGGGACGGATCGTCCTCCAGGGGACGCCGGAGGAGCTGGAAGCGAACGAGGATGTGCGGGAGGTGTATCTTGGGGTTGGGGGGGTCGATACAGTCTCGCCCAAGGGCTGGCGACTCTACCGGAAACGGAGGCGATGGTGATGGAACCGACGACCGCTCGGACCCTGCCGGAGCTCTTCTTCCACCAGGTCAGGCGCCGCGGTGACGGGCTAGCGCTCCGCTACAAGGAGTACGGCGTGTGGCATCGGGTCTCCTGGAGCGAATATGCCGAAGAGGTGCGGAAGGTGGCCGCCGGCCTCCTCGCCGCCGGCCTCCGTCGCGGGGAGAACGTCGGCATCCTCGGCGACAACCGCCCCGAGTGGCTTTACTGCCACCTGGGGGTCATGGCCGCCGGAGGCGCCACGTGCGGCATCTACGCGACGTCCGCGCCGGAGCAGATCAAGTATCTCCTGAACCATTCCGAGGCGCGGGTCCTCTTCCTGGAAAACGAGGAGCAGTTGGAGAAGGCGCTTCAGATTCTCGCGGATACGCGGGTCGAACGGGTCGTGGTCTGGGATGCCAAGGGGCTCTGGGGCTACTCGGATGAGCGGGTGGTGTTCTTCGACGACTTCGTCAAGCAGGGCCTGGGCTTCCTCCACGCCCATCCCGGCTGCGTGGAGGAGAGCCTGGTGGCGACCCAGCCCGACGACACGGCCATGATCATCTACACCTCGGGCACCACCGGGCCGCCCAAGGGTGCCATGCTGTCGCACGCGAACATTCTCTGGACGCTGGGCTCCGCGCTCCAGGCGATTGACTGGAGCCCCGACGACGAGGTGATCTCCTACCTGCCCTTCGCCCACATCTTCGAGAACTATACCTCCGTGTTCAATGCGGTCGTGCTCGGCTATGTGGTCAACTTCGTCGAAAGCCCCGACACGCTCGCCCAGAACCTGCGCGAAGTGTCGCCGACCTACTTCGCCGGTCCACCCCGGATCTGGGAGAAGATGGCCTCCGCGGTGGAGCTCAGGATGGCGGACTCCACCCCCCTCAAGCGGACCCTGTACCGGCTCGCCGTCGCTGTCGGGCGGGCGCACGCTCGCGCCAAGCAACGCGGCAGCGTGAACCCGCTCCTCCACCTGGGGTACGCGCTGGGGTACGCGGCCGTCCTGTATCCCCTCAAGCGTCGCCTGGGGTTCGACCGGATCCGGGTGGCGGTGTCGGCCGCTGCGCCGGCCGCGCCCGAACTGTTCGAGTTCTTCCACGCGCTGGGGATCCCCCTGCTGGAGGTGTACGGCCAGACGGAGTCCACGGGGGTCATTTCCGCCAACCGGGCCGAGCGCCCTCGCGTGGGCACCGTCGGAGAGCCGATTCCGGGGATCGAGGTGGCGCTGGCCGATGACGGAGAGATCCTGACGCGGGGCCCCCACGTCTTCAAGGGTTACTTCAAGGATCCCGAGCTCACGGCCCAGACGATCGACAAGAATGGCTGGCTCCACACGGGAGACGTCGGCGCCTGGGAGGACGGATACCTCAAGATCCTGGACCGGAAGAAGGACATCATCAAGACGGCCGGCGGCAAGGGCGTCACGCCCGCCTACATCGAGAACAAGCTCAAGTTCAGCCCGTACATCCAGGACTCCGTGGTGATCGGCGACGGGAAGAAATACCTGATCGCCCTGATCCTGATCGACGAGGACAACGTCACCAAGTTCGCCCAGGACCACCGTATCCCGTTCGCCACCTTCGCCGACCTCACCCAGAATCCCGACGTCCGCCGGCTGATCCAGGGGGAGGTGGACAAGGTCAACAAGACGGTGTCGCAGGTCGAGTCGATCAAGAAGTTCGCCCTCCTCCCCCGGCGCTTCTACGAGGAAGAAGGCGACGTGACGCCCACCAAGAAGGTCAAGCGCCGCCATATCGAGCAGCGCTACGCCGACTTGATCGCCTCGCTCTATCGGGGGTAAGGGGTGGACCTGGTCGAGAGTTACCGGGACGACCTCCGGTTCGCCCGCAAACCCCTCACATGGATCCTGCTGGGCATGCTGGTCGCGGGGCTCCTGGCCTTGCCCTGGTATGCCCACGCATCGTGGGTGGTGCGGTTCACCGTGATCGCCCTCTATGCCATCGGTGTGATGGGGCAGAACATCCTCATCGGCTACACGGGGCAGATCTCGTTCGGCCAGGCAGGGTTCCTGGCCATCGGCGCCTACACCTTCGGTCACCTGAAGCTCCTGGGCGTGCCGTTCTTCCTGGCGCTGCTGGGCGCCGGCCTTACCGCCGGACTGGCGGGGGCGGTCGTGGGTTTCCCGTCGATCCGGCTGAAGGGTCCCTACCTGGCCATCGCCACGCTCGGCTTCGGGATCGCGGTCTATCAGATCTTCGCCAACTCGGAGATCCTCTCGGGCGGCCGTTCCGGGCTCCCCGTTCCCAAGCTGGAGCCGGCCTTCGGTCTCACCCGTGAAGTGTACGTGTACTACATTTACCTGGGGCTCCTGCTGGCCTTCACCATCGTCACGTACAACCTGGTCTCCTCGTATGTCGGCCGCGCGTTTGTGGCGATCAGGGACAGCGACATCGCCGCGGAGGTGATGGGGGTGAACCTGACCCGCTACAAGCTCCTGGCGTTCGCCGTCTCATCCTTCTACACGGGTGTTCACGGGGGGCTCTTCGCGCAGTTCCTGGGCCATCTGGAGCCCCAGACCTTCAACATCGGCGAGTCCCTGACGCTCTTCGTCGCGGTGATCGTGGGCGGCCTCGCGTCGGTGGAAGGCTCCATCCTGGGCGCCGCCTTCGTGATCTTGGTGCCGACCCTGCTGAGCGAGTACCGCTGGTTCGTCCCCGTGCTGTTCGGGCTGACCATCCTGCTCGTGTTGATCTTCGAGCCGCTGGGCTTGGCCGGCCGGTGGCTGAAGTCGCGGCTCTACTTCCAGCTCTGGCCCTTCCGGTAGGGGAGATGGCGGGCGTCCTCCAGTACACGCTGACGGGGCTTTCGGCGGGGAGCCTCTACGCCCTCGTTGCCCTGGGCATCGTGCTGATCTACCGCTCCACGCGGGTGCTGAACTTCGCACACGGCGATACCGCCACCCTCGGCACCTTCGTGGCCTTTGCGCTCGTTTCCCAGGGCTATCCCTTCTACGTCGCGTTTCCGGTAGCCCTCCTGGTGGGGGGGGTTGTGGCGATCCTCTTCTACTTCGGCGTCATGGCTCCCGCTCAACGCCAGGGCGCCACTCTGCTGGGGCAGGTCATCCTCACCCTTGGGCTGGCGCTGATCTTCCAGGGCGTGATCGTCTATCAGTGGGGGGCGGAGCCCGACCGGTTTCCGTTTCCGCTCTCGGAGACGAAGACCTGGAAGCTGGGCCCGGTCTTCATCAGCCAGCTCTCGCTCGGCACGTTCGGCGCCGGCCTCTTGGGAAGCCTGCTCCTCTACCTGCTCGTGCAGAAGACCCGGCTCGGGCTCGCCATGCGGGCCACCTCGGAGAACCTGCCGGCGGCGCAAACCCTCGGGATCCCGACGCGGCGCGTGCTGGGGGTCTCCTGGGGCGTCGCCTCGATCCTGGGCGTGGTGGCCGGGCTCTTCCTGGCCCCAGCCCTCCTGCTGGATCCGTTCTTCATGCTGGATCCCTTCCTCAAGGGCTTCGCTGCGGCCGTTCTTGGAGGACTGAACAGCCTGCCGGGCGCTGTCGTAGGCGGGCTGATCCTGGGCGTCGCCGAGAGCCTGGCGGGCGGCTACCTCACGATCCAGTTCAAGAATACGCTGGCCTTCGTCATCATCATCGCGGTGCTCCTGATCCGTCCGGAGGGCCTCCTGGGCCACGAGTTTAAAGAGCGCGTCTAGTCTAACCATGTTCATCGCCTTCGGCCGGGACCGCGTGGAGCCCCTGGACAGGATGCGCCGGGCTCTGTCCGAGTTCCAGCTTGAGGGAATCAAGACCACGCTCCCGTTCCTGCGGGCCGTGCTTGGGAGCGAACGGTTTGCCCGCGGACAGGTGCATACCCAGCTCGTCGAACAAGGAGCTTTCAATGCCTGAAGAGGTCAAAGCTCACATCACGGGGGTCGTCTTCCAGGTGCTGGCGAAACCCGGCGACACGGTGGGGGCCGGGGACGCGATCCTCGTGCTGGAGTCCATGAAGATGGAGATCCCTGTGGAGGCCCCCCGCGCGGGGACGGTGTCCGCGATCAAGGCCAAGGAGGGCGAGACGGTTCAGGAGGGTGACACGGTGGCCCTCCTGGAATAGATGTTCGAGCTGAGCGGCTGCCGCCGAGGCGGTGGCGAGGCGAGCCGCGAGGCGAGGCCCGAGTAGATCGTTCGAGCTGAGCGGCTGCCGCCGAGGCGGTGGCGAGGCGAGCCGCGAGGCGAGGCCCGAGTCAAACAAGGGAGTCGACGATGGGAGAGAAGGGGGACCTCGAACTGATTGGATCCCGGAGGGCATCCATGGGTATGAAAGAGCTGGTCGAAGACCTCAGGGCGCGGCGGCGGAAGGCGCTGGAGATGGGCGGCGCCGAGGCCTTGGCCAAGCAGCACGCGGAGGGGAAGCTCAGCGTCCGCGAGAGGCTGGACCTCCTGTTCGACGGGGGGAGCTTCACCGAGATCGGGGTCCTCGCCACCCACGCCAACATCTCGCCCATCATGCGGGGCAGGGAGACCCCCGCCGACGGCGTCGTCACGGGATTCGGGAAGATCAACGGCCGGCTGGCGTCGGTCATCGCCTACGACTTCACCGTCATGGCGGGCTCCATGGGGCGCACGGGGGAGGTCAAGTGCAACCGGGCCCGGGAGCTCGCGCTGAGCAAGCGGATCCCGATGATCTGGCTCATCGATTCGGCCGGGGCGCGCATCCAGGAGGCCATCGGCTCCACCTTCGCCCAGTCGGGCTTCCTCTTCCGGGAGGAGTCCATCATGTCCGGGGTCGTGCCGATGGTGGTGGCGATGATGGGACCCGGGGCCGCGGGCACCGCGTACATTCCGGCGCTCGCCGACTTCGTGCCGATGGTGAAGGGGACGAGCCACATGGCCCTCGGTGGGCCGCCGCTCGTCAAGGCCGTGGTGGGCGAGGACATCACCCCCGAGGAGCTGGGGGGCTCCAAGATCCACTGCGAGATCTCGGGAGTGGCGGACCTCGAGGTGGCGGACGACAAGGCGTGCATCCAGGTCATCAAGGACTACCTGTCGTACTTTCCCCAGTCCAATCTCGAAAGGCCGCCGCTCGTGGCGTCGGAGGACCCCGAGGACCGGATGGACGAGGAGCTGCTGACCCTCGTCCCCGACAGCCCCCGCCGGGCCTACGACATGAAGAAAGTCATCCATCACATCGTGGACGGCGGCCGCTTCTTCGAGCTCAAGCCGGGGTGGGCGAAGAACCTGATCGTGGGCCTCGCCCGGATGGGCGGCCAGTCGGTGGGGATCCTCGCGAACCAGCCCATGGTGCTCGGCGGCGCCCTGGACATCAACTCGGCCGACAAGGCGGCACGCTTCATCATGCTCTGCGACGCCTTCAACATCCCCCTCCTCTTCCTCCAGGACGTTCCCGGCTTCCTGGTGGGGTCCAAGGTCGAGAAGGAGGGGATCATCCGCCACGGCGCGAAGATGCTCTACGCCGTCAGCGAGGCCACCGTGCCCAAGGTCACGGTGGTCGTCCGCAAGGCGTACGGGGCGGGGTACTTCGTGATGTGCGGGAAGGCCTACGAGCCCGACCTGATCGTCGCCTGGCCGACGGCGGAGATCAGCGTCATGGGGCCCGAGGGCGGCACGAACATCATCTTCCGCAAGGAGATCGCCGCCGCGCCATCCCCGGACGAGGAGCGGGCGCGCCGGGTGGAGGAGTTCAGGAAGCTCATCAACCCCTACGTCGCTGCGGGCGGGGCGTTCATCGACGACATCATCGACCCGCGCGAGACCCGGCCGGTCGTGATCCGGGCGCTGGAGATGGCGCAGACCAAGAAGATCGAGCGCCCCTGGAAGAAGCACGGGGTGATGCCCGTGTAGTCCATCTGGAGGGGAGCGTTTTGGGGGCTTGACAGGAGTTGGGCCCCGGCATACCGTGGGGGTGCCCTGGGCAAGCTCGGGGTTGCCGGCAGAGGCTGGCCAACGGTCGGTCGAGATTGGGAGGGCGGGTCTGGGAGGCCAGGCCCCCCAGCGAACGATCTCGAAAGGTTGACGGCTGGCGGAACGTCGAGAAGCATTCCGAGCCCCGGGGCTTTTCTATGCCCCGGCTCCCGGCGCGGAGACTAATTCTCGACGAAGGTCTGAAGAACCCGCCCGCGCAGCGGGTGACGTAGCTTCCGGAGTGCCTTGGCCTCGATCTGGCGGATGCGCTCGCGCGTCACCCTGAAGCGCTCGCCCACTTCCTCCAGCGTGTGCTCGCCGGCGGCGCCGATCCCGAAGCGGAGCCGCAGGATCTCACGCTCCTTCGGGGAGAGCATGGCCAGCGCCCGCTCCACCTGGACCTCGAGGTCCTGGGTCAGGAGCGACTCGTTGGGCGAGGCCTCGGTCTTGTCCTCTAGAAAGTCCCCGAGCTGGGAGTCCTCGCCGACGGGTGTCTCCAGCGACAGGGGCTTCCGCGAGGATTCCAGGATGAGCCGCACCTTCCGGGCCGGGACCCCGGCCCGCCGAGCCAGTTCCTCGGGCGTCGGCTCGCGGCCCAGCTCGCTGGCCAGGTTCCGGCCCACCCGGGAGATCCGGTTCAGCGTTTCCACCATGTGGACGGGGATCCGGATCGTGCGCGAATGATCGGCGATCGCGCGGGTGATGGCCTGGCGGATCCACCAGGTCGCATAGGTGGAGAACTTGAACCCGCGGCGGTACTGGAAGCGATCCACCGCCTTCATCAGTCCCAGGTTGCCCTCCTGGATCAGGTCCAGCAGGGAGAGGTCGCTTCCCAGATAGCGCTTGGCCACCGAGACGACGAGGCGGAGGTTGGCCTCCATCAGCTCGCGCTTGGCCTGGCGGACGACCCGGTCGTGCTCGGCGACCTCGCGCATCCGCCCCAGCAGCTCGCGGCGCGGCAGCCCCAGCGCCGTCGTCTTGCCGGGGGTGCGGGCCGTATGCGTGCGGAGCTGGGCCACCAGGTCATCCACGACCGACGGCTTGAGGGGCAACCCGCCGACAATCCGCTGGATCTGCTCCCGGTTGTGGGCGATCCAGCGCCGATAGGTGGCTCGGGTGCTCTTCGAGCGGCGGCGGTCACTGAGCGCGGCCTCGAGGCGAGCCGCCTCCCGCTCGAGCCGACGGATCCTGGCAAAGGCGGTCAGCAGGGGCTTGACCTCGTCGGGACTGGGCTCGCCTCCCTCGGGAAGCAGGATCAGCGCCTCGGTAGACACCTCCTGCCGCCGCACGCGGTCCGCGAGATCGAGCAGCGCCTTGACCGCCCACGGGATCCCGGCAAGGGCCCTTCGTAGCTGAGTCTGTCCGGTCTCGATCCGCTGACCGATTTCGACTTCCTGCCGAGCGGTTAGCAGGCGGACCTTGCCGATTTCCTTGAGGTACAGGCGGACCGGATCCTCAATATGGGCTGTCTCCTCGCGCGGGGACACCCCCGTTTCCTCCGGCTCCGAGGCGACCCGGGAGGAGGGAGACTCGGCCCCAGGAGCGAAGGCGGTGCCCACGTTCTCTTCAAGCGAGTCTCTGAAAGTCATAGCGGCTAGAAACCCAATATTTAGAGGGCTTTTCGGCCTTTGGGGATTCAGCCATCCCCCTCAATCAGGAAAACAGGTTGGCCAGGCTATCCGTTCCTTATGCTTCCGTTCCTTATGCTAAGGACGCGGGGATCCCCCCCGGTATTCACACGTGGTCTATAATGGGGCGTCCATGCAGGCCGAAATCGTCAGCGTCGGGTCGGAGCTCCTGCTCGGCCAGATCGTGGACACCAACTCCGCGGTCATCGGCCGCCACCTGGCCGCCGTCGGGCTTGACCTCTTTTACAAGACCACGGTCGGGGACAACCTGAGCCGCCTCACCGCCGTGCTCCGCCAGGCCCTGGCCCGCTCCGAGGTCGTCATCACGACGGGAGGCATCGGCCCGACCGCCGACGACGTCACCCGCGAGGCCGTGGCGGCCGCGACCGGCCGGGAACTCGAATTCTCCAGGCACCTCATGGCGCAGATCGAGGCCTTCTTCCGGGCCCGGGGCTTCAAACTTTCCCCCTCCAACCGCCGCCAGGCCTTCATCCCGCGCGGGGCCATCCCCATCGAGAATCCCGTGGGCACGGCGCCGGCCTTCGTCGTCGAAGTCGGGGAGCGGTGCGTGATAACCCTGCCGGGGGTCCCCCGGGAGATGGAGCATCTGCTCGTGACGCGCGTCCTCCCCTACCTCCGCGAGCGCTACGGGCTCAAGGGCGAGATCCGCCTCAGGGTGCTGAAGGTGGTCGGGCTGGGGGAGAGCCGGATCGGGGAACTCCTGGCGGACTTCATGGAGAAGGGACGGAACCCGACCATCGGCACCCTGGCTCACCTGGGCCAGGTGGATGTGCGGATCGCCGCCAAAGGATCCGACGCCGAGACCGCCCAGCGGCTGATCGAGCCCGTGGAGGCGCAAATCAGGGAGCGGCTCGGGGATCTGATCTTCGGGGCTGACAGCGAAACGCTGGAGAGCGTCATCGCCGCCCAGGTGAGGCGCGTGGGGGCCCACGTGGCGGTGGCCGAGTCGGGGAGCGGCGGGGTGGTCGCCGAGCGCCTGGCCGCGGGAATCGCAGAGGGGTTCGCCGGCGGGGTCGTGCTGGGGGGCCCGGACGGCTCCGCCTGGCTGGGCGCCGACTTCCCGAAAGACGCCGGCCCCGAGGCCAAGGCGCGGGTTCTCGCCCTGCGGGCGCGCGAGTGGCACGACGTCCGGGTCGGCGCCGCGACCGTGTTCCAGGACGACCCGGGCTCGGATCCCCCGGTCACCGTGGTCGGCCTCGCCGTGGCGTTCGATGGGCGTTTCGAGAGTCGGGAATACCGCTTCGGGGGAGACCTTCCCTCGATGAAAATCCGGACTGCCACGCTGGCCCTGGACCTGCTGCGGCGCGCCCTCGGCCAGCTCGCCTGAAGCCCCGCCGTCACTCGGCGGGGGTGAGCCGGAGGTCAAACCCCGCCCGCACCCCGTCGCCCACTGCCAGGAAGAACCGCTTCGGAGGCGTGATTCCGAAGTCGGTCAGCTTGAGATCGGTCTCGCCGCGCACCCAGATCATTCCCGCCTCGAGGCGCGCGCGCGCCGTCCACGTTGTGGGGCGCTCGACGCCGCGGATGCGCAGCACCCCCCTGATCCGGAGGATGACGTCCGTATGCTCGGCCAGGGAGGGGAAGGAGCTCTTCACCTCCTCGGGGCTGAAGCGGATCTCGCTGTACCGGTCGGTCTCGAGCGTCTTCCTGAGGTCGCTGTCGCGGCGGGCGCTGCCCGTCCGGAGCCCGGCGGGGCTGGCGGCCACGCTGCCGGCAACGCCGAAGGGGATGTTGGCGGGATCCAGCCGCAGCTGTCCCGTGACCTCCTCGGTCGTGCCGGAGAAATCGCCGAGGGGATAGCTCGCGTCGAACGTCGCACGGCTTTTTCCGGCGACGACGGTGTACGCTTTCGGCTCCCCGTCGGCGCCCGTCGGAACGAGGAGGAGGGCGAGGAACAGAATGGCCAGGAGCATGGCGCCCCCTGATACCACGCGGGCCCGACTCGGTCAACGGGGCGAATCTGGTTGACAGTGACGGAGACGGGGATTTATCGTCAAAATGCCTCATATGGTGAAGATTTACACGAAGAAGGGCGACGAAGGGCAGACCAGCCTGTTTGGCGGCCAGCGAATCTCGAAGTCCGACCCGCGTCCGGAGGCCTTCGGCACGCTGGACGAAGCCTGCGCGATCCTCGGCGTGGCGCGCGCGGCCGCCGACAATCCCGATCTCCAGGCTGTCATCCACTCGATCCAGGAGGACCTGTTCCTCCTGGGGGCGGAGCTGGCGACGGCGCCGGAAGACCGCCCGAGGCTGTCGGTCGAGCAGATCTCCCCGGCGCACACCACCCGGCTGGAATCGTTGATCGACGAGCGCCTGGCCAAGATCGAGCTGCCGCGGGCCTTCATTATCCCCGGCTCCTCTTCCTACATTCCCGCCCTCCTCGACTGGGCCCGGGCCGTGCTGCGGCGCGCCGAGCGGCGCGTCGTCGAGCTGCGGGAGGCCGGGCTCCTCGACAATGCGGAGGTCCTGAAGTACCTCAACCGCCTGGCGGATCTCCTCTTCGTCCTGGCCCGCTACCAGGAGGCTCAGGAGGGGAAGGGGGCGGTCCAGTGGCGGGGCCGAAGATAAGGCCGTGGCGACCGCGCCGAGCGCGAGCTACAGCCTGACGGTCCGCCTGGAGATCCGGCAGCGGCCGGGGATGCTCGGCCGCGTCACCTCCGCCATCGGCGCCGCCGGGGGCGACATCGGGGCCGTGGACCTGGTGGAAACCACCCGCGAGCGTGTCGCCCGCGACATCACGATCAACTGCCGCGACAGCGAGCACGGCCAGGAGATCGTCAACCGCCTCCGCGGCGTCGCCGGCGTGCGGGTGGTCAACGTCTCGGACCGGACCTTTCTGATGCACCTGGGGGGCAAGATCGAGGTGCGCAACAAGGTTCCCATCCGGACGCGCGACGACCTCTCGATGGCTTACACGCCCGGGGTGGCCCGCGTCTGCCTCGCCATCCGGGAGGACCGCCAGCGGGCCTTCGAGCTGACCATCAAGCAGAACTCGATCGCGGTGGTCACGGACGGGAGCGCGGTGCTCGGGCTCGGCGACATCGGCCCGGAGGCCGCCCTGCCCGTGATGGAAGGCAAGGCGATGCTATTCAAGGAGCTCGCCGGGGTGGACGCGTTCCCGATCTGCCTGGCGACCAAGGACCCCGACAAGATCGTGGAGACCGTGAAGCTCATCGCACCCACCTTCGGCGGGATCAACCTGGAAGACATTTCCGCGCCCCGCTGCTTCGAGGTGGAGGAGCGGCTCCGGAAGGAGCTGGACCTGCCCGTGTTCCACGACGATCAGCACGGGACGGCGGTGGTTGTCCTGGCCGCGCTCCTGAATGCTCTCCGCCTGGTGAAGAAGGATCGGAGGAAGGTCCGGGTGGTCGTCTGCGGCGTCGGGGCGGCGGGGACGGCCACGATCAAGATCCTGCTCTCCGTCGGAGTGCGCCAGATCGTCGGCGTGGACGAGCACGGCACGCTCTACCGCGGGCGCGGGGTCGGGATGGATTTCATGAAGCGCTGGGTGTCCGGGGCGACGAATCCGCGGAATCTCCGGGGGATGCTGTCGGACGCCGTGAAGGGCGCGGACGTCTTCATCGGCCTCTCGGTCCCGGGCGTGCTGACGGTGAAGGACGTCCAGAGCATGGCCAAGCGCCCTATCGTGTTCGCCATGGCCAATCCGGTGCCGGAGATCCAGCCCGAGGCCGCTCAGAGGCACGTGGCGGTCATGGCGACCGGCCGGTCGGACTACCCGAACCAGATCAACAACGTGCTGTGCTTCCCGGGCTTCTTCCGCGGCCTGCTCGATTGCCGGGCGCGCCTCGTCAACGACGAAATGAAGATCGCCGCGGCCCGGGCCATTGCCGAGAGCGTGCCGCCGGGCGAGCTGACGCCGGAGTACATCATCCCGAGCGTCTTCAACAAGAAGGTCGTGCCGGCCGTGGCGCGGGCGGTCGCCCGCGCCGCGCAGCAGACCGGCGTGGCCCTGCGCCGCCGCCGCGTCGAGATCCCCGGGTCTTTCTGACCGCCCAGCCAGCCCGCCATGGAAAGGAACGGATCGATCGTCTGGTCGGTGATCATCCCGGCGTACGACGAGGCCGAGCGCCTGCCGGCCTACCTGCGGGAGGTCGTCGCCTTTTTCGAGGAGCGGGGGGAGCCCTACGAGGTCATCGTGGTGGACGACGGAAGCCGCGACGCCACGCCGGAGCGGGTGCGGGAGCTCGAGGCGGCGCACTCCCGCGTCCGGCTGATCGCGCTTCCCCAGAACCGCGGGAAGGGCCATGCGGTCAGGGTCGGGATGGTGAACGCCCGGGGCGCGTTCCGGCTCTTCGCCGACGCCGACGGCGCGACGCCCATCGTGGAACTCAAGCGCCTGCTGCCGGCCCTCGAGGCCGGCGCCGACATCGTGATCGGGTCGCGAGCGCTGGCGGACCCCGCCGTGTCGGTGCAGGCCCGCGTCCACCGGGTGTGGGCCGGACGCGTCTTCAACTGGCTCGTGGCCCGGCTGGGGCTCGAGGGCATCGCGGACTCGCAATGCGGGTTTAAGTGCTTCAGGACGGCGGCGGCGGAGCACCTCTTCCGCGCCATCCGGACCGACGGGTACGGCTTCGATGTGGAGCTCCTGCTCCTGGCCCAGCGCCGCGGCTACCGGATCGCCGAAGTCGCCATCAATTGGGTCGATCAGCCGGGGAGCAAGGTCCGGGTCCTCGCCGACGGCCCGCGGATGCTCTGGCAGATCCTCGCGGCGCGCCGCGCCCTGGCGCGCGGTCGCTCGGGGCGGTGACGCCAATGGATCTTCCTCCTCGGATGGCCCGACGCGTCCAGGAGATCGAGCCGTTCCTCGCCGTCGAGGTGTTCGAGCGCGCCCAGGAGCTCGAGCGCCAGGGGATCGACGTGGTCCACCTGGAGTTCGGCGAGCCCGACTTCGAGACCCCCCCGGTGATCCAGGAGGCCGCGCAGAAGGCGATCAAGGACGGGCGGACGAAGTACACGGCGAGCCTCGGCATCCTGCCGCTCCGGGAGGCGATCGCCGAGCACTACCGGGACCGCTACGGCGTCGAGGTCTCGCCCGACCAGATCCTGGTGACCGCCGGGACGTCGCCGGCCATGCTGCTCCTGTTCATGCTGCTGCTGGACCCCGGCGACGAGGTGATCCTGTCGGATCCCCACTACGCCTGCTACCCCAACTTCGTCCGCTACGCCGAGGGGACCCCCATCTACGTCGACGTGGAGGAGGAGGACGCCTTCCAGTACCGCCCCGAGGCCATCCGCGAGCGGCTCTCGGCCCGGGTCAAGGCGATCCTCGTCAACTCCCCCGCCAATCCCACGGGGACGCTGCTCTCCGCCGACCGGATGGCCCGGGTGGCCGAGCTGGGGCCGTGGGTCGTGTCCGACGAGATCTATCACGGGCTCACCTACGAGGGGAAAGAGCACTCGATCCTCGAGTTCACGGACCACGCATTCGTGCTGAACGGGTTTTCCAAGGCCTTCGCCATGACCGGGTGGCGGCTGGGCTACCTGATCGCCCCCCGGCCGTTCATGCGCACGCTGCAGAAGGCCTACCAGAACTTCTTCATCTCGACCAACGAGTTCGTCCAGTGGGCGGGGGTGGCCGCGCTCAAGGAGGCGGCGGAGGATGCGGCCCGCTTCCGGAAGATCTTCGACGAGCGGCGCCGGGCCATGATCGCGGGCCTCCGCGCGGTCGGGCTGGGTGTCGGCTCGGAACCCACGGGCGCCTTCTACGTGCTGGCGAACGCCAAACGGTTCACGCGGAACTCCTACGAGTTCGCCTTCCAGATCCTCGAGAGCGCTCACGTCGGCGTCACCCCCGGCATCGACTTCGGCCGGAATGCCGAGGGCTACCTCCGCTTCTCCTACGCCAACTCGCTGCCCCGCATCCGGGAAGGCCTGGGGAGGATCGGCACGTTCCTGGCCGGGATCGCCCGGTGACGGGTTGAAGCGTCTGGCGGCTGCCCCCGGCGTCCAGCTGGCGGGAATCTTCGGCGCCCTGGCGATCGTGGCAGCGGTGTGGGTCCAGACGGATCGGCGCCCGCCGGAGTGGGACCACGCCAACCACCTCGAGCGCGCCGCCCTCTGCGGCCAGATCCTGGCGGACCGGGGCCTGGCCGGTTGGGCGGAGATCGTCGAGATGTCGTCGTTCTACCCGCCGGTGGTCCCGTGCTCGGCGGGGCTCCTCTCGCTCCTCTTCCCGCCCGCCCCGCTCGCGGCCCAGTCGGTGATCCTGGCCTTCCTGGCGCTGGCGCTCGTTTCTCTCTTCTTCCTCGGCCGGCGGCTCTTTGACCCCCCGGCGGGGATGCTGGCGGCCCTCATCTTCGGGGCGGCGCCCTTTGTGGTCTTCTCGACGACGAATTTCCAGCTCGACTTGCCTCTGGCGGCCGCCGTGAGCCTGGCCCTCCTGGCGCTCGTCCGCACCGAGGATTTCTCGCGCCGTGCCTGGTCCGCGGCCGCCGGGCTCTCCTTCGCCTTCGGGATGCTGGTCAAGCCGCCCTTCGCCGTCTACCTGCTCCCGCCGCTCGCACTCGTGGCCTGGCGCTCGCTGCGCGGCCCTGATCGCCGGGCCCGTGTGGTGAACCTGGGCATCGCCCTTCTGCTGGGCGGCGCCCTGAGCCTCCCCTGGTACGGGCCGCGGCTCTTCGGCCTGCCGCTCCAGATTGCCAGCCGCTCCTTCAGGCAGGCCACCCTTCAGGGATCGCCGGAGATTCTGAGCGGTGCCGCGCTGCTGCTGTACCCGCGGACCCTGCCGGCGATCTTCGGGCTGCTGGCGGCCCCCCTCTTCGCCTGGGGCTTGCTGGCGCTGGCGCGCCGGCGGGCCAGTCGCGGCCTGCTCTGGAGCGCGTCGCTCGTGCCGTTCGTAGTGTTCCTCCTGATCCAGAACAAGAACTACCGCTACGTGCTCCCGCTCCTGCCCGTGGCGGCGCTCATCGCCGCCGCCGGCGTCCGCGCTCTCGCCCCCGTCTGGCGGCGCGGCCTGGCCGTGGCGCTCGTCTGTGTGTCGGCGCTCCAGGTCGGCGCGGCGGCCTTTGGCCTTCCGCCTCTCGGGCGGTGGGCGCCGCTGGGGATCCCGCTGGTCTTCTCGTTTCCTCCATCGCCGGCGGAGTGGCCGCACCGCCAGATCCTGGACGTGATCGTTCGTGAGGCCGGCGGCAGGCCGGCCACGGTCAGCGTGGTGCCCAACTACAACTTCTTCTCGGTCTCCAACTTCCGGTACTACGCCGTGCGCGACCGGCTGCCGCTCCGCTGGATGCGGGCCTGGGACGACTACCCGCTCGGGGTGGAGTTCATCGTCCTGAAGACGGGCAGTCTGGGGCCGGCCTTCTCGGTCGCCAAGGCCCAGCGCATCATGGAGCGGCTCGCCCGGGGCGACCCCGCCTTCGAGCAAGCGTTTCCGGTGATCTGGGAGGGGGCGCTCCCCGACGGCAGCCAAGCCAGCGTGCGGCACCGCCGGCTGAGGCCCGTGGTGGGAGCGAACCCGTCCGACCTGGCCCGCCGCCTCAGGGAGGGGGTCGTCGTCTTCCTGGATCCATATGCGCGAGACCTGGACCAGTTGACGGTGGACCTCTCGGCGGAGCCCCAGGCGCTCCTCCGTGGAGAGATCCGCCGGGTGCGGCTGGAAGCCAAGAGCGCTCGGGTGGCGGAGTTCGCGCGGGACGGGGCCCAGCTCCGCCTGGGGGAGATCCGCGTGAGCCTCGAGGGGGTCCTCGTCAACCCCGACCGCCTGGCGGCGTCGGGGGAGATCGAGCTGCTCGCCATCGAGAGGATGCGGGTCGAGCACCTCGTCGTCACGGAGGAGGATCTCCGCCGCTTTCTGGGGGGATTGCGGCGGCTCGGCGGGCTGACGGTCGGGCTGGAAGACGGCGCCGTCAGCGTGGCGCTGGCCCAGCGGGGACCGGACGTGGCCGGCCGGTTGAAGCTCTCGAACGGGACGGGGGGCGCCCCGCTCACGGTCCGCGCGGAGCAGCTGAGCCTCGGCGGCATCCCGCTGCCGCCGCTACTCGCCCACTGGCTCTTCCGTCACTACGACCCCACCTCGCGCCTGGCGCGGCTGCCCATGGCCGTGGAGCTGGGCCAGATCCGCGCGGAGCCCCACCGCATCGTGATCGGGGCTCCATAGGGAGAAAAAGCATGGCTGAGTCGCTCGAGAAAAAGAAGGCGCGGGCCCGCTCGATCATCCGGGCCCTGGAGCGGGCGCATCCCGACGCCGAGATCGCGCTCGAGTTTTCCACCCCGCTGGAGCTTCTGGTGGCGACGATCCTGGCGGCCCAGTGCACCGACGAGCGGGTGAACCGGGTGACGCGCACCCTGTTCAAGAAGTACACGAGCGCGGAGGACTACGCCCGGGCGAGCCTGCCGACCTTCGAGCGGGAGATTCACTCGACGGGGTTCTACAGGGCCAAGGCCCGTGCGGTCCTCGGCATGGCGAAGGACCTGGTGGCCAAGCACGGCGGGACGGTGCCGCGAACACTAGAGGAGCTGACGGCGCTGCCGGGGGTCGGCAGGAAGACGGCCAACGTGGTCCTGGGCAACGCCTACGGTCAGCCGGCGATCGCGGTGGACACCCACGTTTTCCGCGTGTCCCAGCGGCTCGGGCTCGCCAAGTCGGACGACCCGGACAAGGTGCACGACCAACTCTGCGCTGTGATTGCCAAGCCCAAGTGGACGCTTGTCACCCACCTCCTCACGACGCACGGCCGCCGGGTATGCACGGCCCGGACCCCGGCCTGCCCCACCTGTCCGGTCCGGGCGCTCTGCCCCTGGCCCGGCAAGACCCTCAAGTAGGGCTTTTGCTTGACAGTTCGAGCACTTTCCCTTAATGTATGTGGTTGCGACTTTTTCGAGGAAGGGGAGCATGGCTCAAGCGCAGCCAAAGGGAGCGACGATCGCCCGGAAGTGGTACCTGGTGGACGCCGATGGCAAGGTGCTCGGGCGCCTGGCGACCCGGGTTGCCACGATCCTCCGGGGCAAGCACAAGCCGAGCTTCGCCCCCCATCTGGACGTGGGGGATCACGTGGTCGTGGTGAACGCCGAGAAGGTGCACTTGACCGGGCGCAAGCTCACGGCCAAGACCTACCGCTGGCACACGGGGTACATCGGCGGTCTCCGGGAGGTCAGCGCGCAGAGGATGCTCCAGACTCATCCCGAACGGGTGATCGAGTGGGCGGTCCAGGGCATGCTTCCCAAGGGCCGGCTCGGCCGGGCGATGGTCAAGAAGCTGAAGGTATACCGCGGGTCGGAGCACCCCCACGCCTCCCAGAAACCCGAGCCGCTGAAGGAGCGACATGGCTGAAGCGACGAGATTCTACGGTACCGGCCGGCGGAAGACGTCCGTGGCCCGGGTCTGGCTCTGGCCGGGCGCCGGGGCCATCACGGTGAACCGCCGCGCGTTCGAAAACTACTTTCCCCGTGAAACCCTCCGCATGATCATCTGCCAGCCGCTGCAGATCGCCGACGTGCTGGGCCAGGTGGATGTCCTGGTGAACGTGGGCGGCGGCGGCCCCGCGGGGCAAGCCGGCGCCGTCCGGCACGGGATCGCGCGGGCACTCCTGGCCTTCGACGACAAGCTCCGGCTGCCGCTGAAGAAGGCCGGCCTCCTCACCCGCGATCCCCGGATGCGGGAGAGGAAGAAGTACGGCCAGCCTGGGGCCCGACAGAAATTCCAGTATTCGAAGCGCTAGCCCCGCGTCTGGACGGCGGATGAAGGTCAAGGTCGCCGTGGCGGGCGCCAGCGGGTACATGGGCGCCGAGCTCCTGCGCCTGCTCCTGGTCCATCCGCAGGTCGAGCTCGTCGCGGTCACCTCCGAGCGCCTGTCCGGCGAGCCCCTCGACAGTCTCTACCCCCATCTCCGGGGACTGACGTCGCTCACCTTTGACGCGCTCGACCCGGAGAGGCTGGCCCGGGACGCCGGGTGCGTGTTCCTCGCGCTGCCCCACATGGAGTCCCAGAAGGCGGTCCCCGTGCTCCGGCGTCTTGGCCGCAAGGTCATCGACCTGTCCGCCGACTACCGGCTCAAGGATGCGGGGGCCTACGCCACGTGGTACAAGACGCCGCACACCGACGCCGACGGCCTGGCCGCCGCGGTGTACGGCCTGCCGGAGCTCCATCGGAAGGCGATCGTGTCGGCGTCCGTCGTGGCCAATCCAGGGTGCTATCCGGTCGGGGCGATCCTGGCCATCGCGCCCCTGATCAGGGCGGGTCTTGCCGGGGGAGAAGGCATCGTCATCGACGGCAAGTCGGGGGTCACCGGGGCGGGCGCCCAGGGGCGGAAGGTGGACCCCATGTACCTGTACACGGAGGCCAACGAAAACCTGCAGGCCTACGGGGTGGCCGTTCACCGCCACACGCCGGAGATCGAGCAGGAACTCTCCGGGCTGGCCGGCCGGTCCCTGACGGTCGCTTTCACGCCGCATCTGATCCCGCTCAACCGCGGGCTCTTCACCACCGCCTCGGTGCCCCTGGCCAAGGCTGCGGCCACGGCGGATCTCCTCGCGTGCTACCGGGAGGTGTACGCCGGGGAGCCCTTCATCCGGGTGCTGCCGGAGGGGAGGCTGCCGACCACCCGCGCCGTCGCGGGCTCCAACTTTTGCGACGTCGCGGTCGTGGCCGATCCTCGAACGCAGCGCGCGGTGTGCCTGTCGGCCATCGACAACCTCGGCAAGGGGGGCGCGGCCAACGGGGTGCAGAACCTCAACCTGGTGTTCGGGTGGGACGAGCGGGCGGGGCTGGACGCGCCTCCGGTGTACCCCTGATGCCGGCGCTGGAGTGGCTCGAGGGCGGCATCACAGCGGTTCCCGGGATTCTCGCGTCGGGTATCCACTGCGGGATCAAGGCCAGCGGGAAGAAGGACCTGGCCCTCATCTATTCCTCGAGCCCGGCCCGGGCCGCGGCGGTTTTCACGAAGAATCAGGTGAAGGGTGCGCCCGTCCAGGTCTCCATGGAGCACGTGAAGGAGGGAACGATCCAGGCCATCGTCGCCTCCAGCGGCTGCTCCAACGTCTGCACGGGGGAGCAAGGCCTGCGCGACGCCCGTGAGATGACCGCCAGCGTCGGCGAACTGCTGAAGATCCCCGCGCGCCATATCCTGGTGGCCTCCACCGGGGTCATCGGCCGGCCGCTCCCGATGGACAAGATCCGGGCCGGCCTGCCGAAGCTGGTCAAGTCGCTGTCGCCGCAGGGAGGGGGGAGCGCGGCGGAAGGGATCCTGACCACCGACACGGGGCCGAAGGAGGCGGCGCTGCGCGTGGACGTGGGGGGCCGCCCCGTGACGGTCGGGGGGATTGCCAAGGGCGTCGGGATGATCGAGCCCCACCTGGCGACGATGTTCTGCTTCATGGCCACCGACGCCGTCGTGGCCCGTGACGCGCTCGACGCGGCCCTCCGCCGCGCGGTGGCGGGCAGCTTCAACCGGATCACGGTGGATGGCGACATGTCCACGAGCGACACCGTGGCGATTCTCGCCAACGGGTTGGCCGAGAATCAGGTGCTCGAGAAAGGCGGCCGGGGGCTTCGGCAGTTCGCGCGCGGGCTGGAGGCGCTCACCGAGCGGCTGGCGAGGATGCTGGTGAAGGATGGCGAGGGAGCCACCAAGCTCGTGACGATTCAGGTGCGGGGCGCGCGAAGCCGCCGCGACGCCCGCCTGGCGGCGCGCTCCGTCGCCAATTCGCTCCTGGTGAAGACGGCGATCAACGGGCAGGATCCCAACTGGGGGCGGATCATGATGGCGCTCGGGAAATCGGCGGCCGCCGTGCGGGCCGACCGGGTCGGTGTCTCGTTCGACGACGAGCCCCTCGTGGCGCGCGGCCAGCTCTGCCAGGGCGCCCGGCTGGACCGGGTGCGCGAGATCATGGCGCACCCGGAGTTCGCCATCCGGATCGACCTGGGGCTCGGTCACGGGGAAGACCAGGTCTTGACCTGCGATCTGTCCGAGGAGTACGTGCGCATCAACGCGAAGTACACGACCTAAACCACTGGAGTGGGCACTCCTTTCGGGCCTTCCCCCGTTCCGCCGGGGGAGGAATCGGAGGGGGTGGGGACCCCCTCCGAATTCTGCACGCCCCCGGAATTTCGGTGCCCCGGCGAGGGGTAGGGGGGCGGAGGCGAACCGAAGGAGGACGCTGTGACAGTGACGATGAAGGAGCTCCTGGAGGCCGGGGTTCACTTCGGCCACCAGACCAAGCGGTGGAACCCCAAGATGCAGAAATACATCTTCGGCGAGCGCAACGGCATCTACATCATCGATCTTCAGAAGACCCTGAAGAAGTTCCGCGAGGCCTATGCCTTCACCCGGGAGTTGGCCGCCGGCGGGGGCACCGTCCTGTTCGTGGGCACCAAGAAGCAGGCCCAGGAGACGGTTTTCGACGAGGCCTCCCGCTGCGGCATGTTTTACGTGAACCAGCGATGGCTGGGCGGGACCCTGACCAATTTCGCCACCATCAACCGGTCCATCTCGCGGCTCAAGCGGCTCGACGAGATGCAGGAGACCGGCGAGTACGAGCGCCTGCCCAAGAAGGAGGTGCTCGGGCTCGAGCGCGAGCGGCAGAAGCTGGAGAAGGCCCTGGTGGGCATCAAGGGCATGGACAGGCTGCCGTCGGCGGTGTTCATCATCGATCCCAAAAAGGAGCGCATCGCGGTGGCCGAAGCCCAACGCCTGGCGATCCCCATCGTGGCCATCGTGGACACCAACTGCGATCCCACCGGCATCGACTACCCGATCCCCGGGAATGATGACGCGATCCGGGCGGTCCGGCTCATCACCTCCCGGCTGGCGGACGCCATCCTCGAAGGCCGGGGCCCGCTCGCCAAGGAAGAGCCCGAAGAGGCCGCCGCCGAGGCGCTGACGGAGGCCGAAGCGAGCGTTGACGCGGCGGCCGAAGCGACATCCTAAGGGGGACTGGAACCGATGGCGTCCCAAGCAGAGCTGGTCAAGAAGCTCCGGGAGCTCACCGGGGCCGGCGTGATGGATTGCAAGGCCGCGCTCGAAGCCTCCTCGGGGGATCTCCAGAAGGCGATCGAATTCCTGCGGACGAAGGGGCTGGCCGACGCGGCGAAAAAGTCCCACCGGACGGCGCTGGAGGGCCTCGTGGGCGCCTACATTCACCCCGGCGGCAAGATCGGGGTTCTGGTGGAGATGGACTGCGAGACCGACTTCGTCGCCCGCACGGACGGTTTCCAGCAGCTGTTGAAGGACCTCACCATGCAGGTGGCGGCCGCCAACCCGGCGTATGTGTCCCGCGAGGACGTGCCGGGCGAGGTTCTCGAGAAGGAGCGCGAGATCTACCGGCAGCAGATGGCGGATCAGAAGAAGCCGCCCCAGGTGCTGGACAAGATCGTCGAGGGAAAGCTCGAGAAGTTCTTCGCCGAGCAGTGCCTCCTGGAGCAGCCCTTCATCAAGGACGCGGCGGGGAAGACGCGGGTGAAGGACTTAGTGGCCCAGGTCTCCGCCCAGACGGGAGAGCGGGTGGTTGTCCGCCGGTTCTCCCGCTTCCAGGTCGGCGAGGGCGGCTGAGGCGGGCGGCTCGGTGGAGCCCGTGTACAAGCGCATCCTCCTCAAGGTCTCGGGCGAAGCCCTCGCCGGCGCGCAGGGCTACGGGCTCGACCCCGAGGTGCTCGTCCGGATCGCCGAGGAGGTGAAGGACGTGACCGCCCTGGGGACGCAGGTCGCGATCGTCATCGGGGGAGGGAACATCTTCCGGGGCATCGCGGCCAGCATCGGGGGGATGGAGCGGGCCACAGCCGATTACATGGGGATGCTGGCCACCGTGATCAACGCCCTGGCCCTTCAGGACGCGATCGAGAAGACCGGAATCCCCACGCGGGTGCTCTCGGCCATCGAGATGAGGGCGGTCGCCGAGCCCTACATTCGCCGGCGGGCGATGCGCCACCTGGAGAAGTCGCGCGTCGTGATCTTCGCGGCCGGGACGGGCAACCCTTTCTTCACCACCGACACCGCCGCCGCGCTCCGGGCGGTCGAAATCGGCGCCGAGGTGATCCTCAAGGCCACGAAGGTGGACGGCGTGTACTCGGCGGATCCGAAGAAGGACAAAGGGGCCCAGCGGTTGCCGCGGCTCAGCTACATCGAGGTCCTGAACCGCGGCCTCCAGATCATGGACGCCACGGCGATCTCGCTCTGCATGGACAACAAGCTTCCGATCGTGATCTTCGACCTCACTCGCCACGGAAATATCAAGCGGATCGTCCTCGGCGAGGCCGTGGGCTCCGTGGTCACGGGCGACGATGCGCCGCTCAGGGGGTGACAGGCTATGCAGGCGGTGATCAAGGAGGTTGAGGCGAGAATGCAGGGAGCCCTGGACGCGCTGGGCCGGGAGTTGGCGGGCGTCCGGACTGGGCGTGCCAGCACCGGCCTGCTGGAAGGGATCCGGGTGGACTACTACGGCACGCCGACGCCGGTCCCCCAGGTGGCTTCGCTGTCGGTGCCGGACCCGAAGACGCTCCTCATCCAGCCGTGGGACGCGAGCCTCCTCCCCGCCATCGAGAAGGCGATCATGAAATCCGATCTGGGGCTCACCCCGGCCAACGACGGCAAGGTGATCCGCCTCGTCATGCCCCCGCTGAACGAGGAGCGTCGGAAGCAGTTGGCCAAGGCCGTGGGCAAGCTGGCCGAGGATGCGCGTGTCGCGATCCGCAACATCCGTCACGACGCCAACAAGAAGCTCAAGACGATGGAAAAGGAGAAGAAGATCTCCGAGGATGACGGGCGCCGGGGGCAGGAGCAGATCCAGAAGATCACCGACAAGTTCATCCAGCGGGTGGACGACCTCCTCAAGAAGAAGGAGCAGGAGATTCTGACCTTCTGATACGATACGGAAAGATGGCTGTGCGACGACTGCCAAACGTGCCGGTGGCCGACCTTGAGTCCCTCGAGGACTCGGAACTCTTGGCCCGCATCAAAGCGCTCCCCCTGCCGCAGCACGTGGCCATCATCATGGACGGCAACGGCCGGTGGGCGACCCAGCGCGGGCTGAACCGGGTCGCGGGGCACCGCGAGGGCGTGAAGGCGGCGCGCGCGGTGGTTCGGGCCGCCCACGGGGCGGGGATTCGCTTCCTCACTCTGTACGCGTTCTCGTCGGAGAACTGGAGGCGGCCGTCGATCGAGGTGACCACCCTCATGACCCTGCTCGAGCGCTCCATCGACCAGGAGCTGCCCGAGCTCCAGGCCAACAACGTCCGTCTCCGGGTGATCGGGAGACCCAACGGGGTTCCGTCGTCGGTCAGGCGGGGGATCGAGCGCGCGGTGGCCGCGACGGCCGGGAATACGGGGTTGACCCTGTTCATGGCGTTCAATTACGGCGGGCGCGACGAACTCGTGGACGCGGCGCGGGTGCTGGCGCGCCAGGTGCAGGCAGGAGAGCTTCGCCCGGAGGATATCGACGAGGCGCAGGTCGAGCAGGCCCTTTACACGCGGGGCGTCCCCGACCCCGACCTCCTGATCCGAACCAGCGGCGAGATGCGGATCTCCAACTTCCTCCTCTGGCAGATCGCCTACACCGAGCTGGTGGTCACCCCGACGCTCTGGCCCGATTTTGGCGCACGGGATCTCTATCTGGCGGTGGCCGAGTATCAACGCCGGGACCGCCGCTTCGGTCGCGTCTGATGGAACGGGCCCAGGAAGCGCCGGTCCCCGGATCGGTGGACGCCGCGCCCCCCGCGCGCGGGGCCGCGCTGGTCAAGCGCATCCTGAGCACGGTCGTCCTTTTGCCGGTTTTCGTGGGGATCGTGATGGGCCCGGTGTGGCTGTTCGGGGCCACGGTGGTGCTGGTCTCGGCCGTGGCCCAGTGGGAGTTCACGGGAATGTTCGAACGCGCCGGGGTCCGCACCTTCCGCTGGCTCGGGCTCGTCGGGGGCACGGCCGTCACCGCCAGCTTTGCCCTGCCCATCTCCGAGCGGGTGGCCTTCACGGGCGTGCTGCTGGCGGTGCTGCTATCGGCGCTCTGGCGCCCGCGCGGCGCGCGCCTCGCGTGGGAGCCCGTCGCCGTCACGCTGTTCGGGATCTGCTACGTGAACTGGCTCCTGGGGTACGGGTTCTGGCTGCGAGACCTGTCCGGCGGAAGCGATTGGGTCCTGCTTCTCGTGTGGGTGACGTGGCTCGGCGAGACGGCCGCCTATGTCGTGGGCTCCACACTGGGCCGCACGAAGCTCGCGCCGGTCATCAGCCCGCGCAAGACGGTGGAAGGGGCTGCGGCGCAGCTCGTGGTTTCCCTGCTGGCCGCGGTGGTCGCGCAGGTGTGGTTCTTCACCGAGATCGGCCTGGGCCGTGCGGCAGGCGCCGGCCTCCTGCTGGGGGCGGTCGGGCAGTTCGGCGACCTGGTGGAGTCCGCCCTCAAACGGAGCGTCGGGACCAAAGATACGGGAGCGCTGATCCCCGGGCACGGCGGGATCCTGGATCGCCTGGACAGCCTGCTGTTCAACACGCCGGCGCTCTTTTACTACACGCGCTTCATGGCGGCCTGACGCCCCGTGAAACAGATCACGCTGCTCGGGGCGACCGGCTCCGTGGGCCGGAGAGCCCTGGAGCTGGTTTCGGCCTTTCCCGACGCCCTCGCCGTCGCGGGGCTGGCGGCGCGCGGCTCCAACGTGCCGCTGCTCGCCGAGCTCTGCCTCCGCTACAAGCCGAAGGTCGTGGCCCTGCTGGAGGCGGACGCGGTGGACGCTCTCGCTCGGGCCCTGCCGCATCCGCGTCCGGAGTTGCTGGCCGGGCCGAAAGGCCTCGTGACTCTGGCGGCGAACACCGAGGCCGACGTCGTGCTCTCCGCCCTCGTGGGGAGCGCGGGGCTGCTGCCGACGATGGCGGCGATCGAGGCGGGAAGGACCATCGCGCTGGCGAACAAGGAAACGCTCGTGATGGCCGGCAACCTCATGACCGCGGCCGCGCGAACCCGCGGGGTTTCGCTCCTGCCGGTGGACTCTGAGCACAGTGCCATCTTCCAGTGCCTTCAGGGGCACAACCGCTCGGAGGTGCGGCGGATCATGCTCACGGCCTCGGGTGGCCCCTTCCGCCAGCTGTCACGAGAAGGGCTCGCCCACGTGACCGTCGCAGACGCCCTGAACCACCCCACCTGGAAGATGGGCGCGAAGATCACCGTGGATTCGGCCACCCTGATGAACAAAGGGCTTGAGATCATCGAGGCGCGCTGGCTCTTCGACCTCCGGCCCGAGCAGATCGAGGTTGTCGTGCACCCGCAGTCCATCGTCCACTCCATGGTAGAGTACATCGACGGCTCCGTGATCGCCCAGCTCGGCGTGGCCGACATGGGCATCCCGATCCTCTACGCGCTGACGTACCCGGAGCGCCGGCCCTGCCCGGCGCCGGCGCTGGACCTGACGGCGGTGGGGCAGCTCACCTTCCACGAGCCCGACACGGAGAAGTTCCCGTGCCTGCGGCTGGCCCGCCAGGCGCTGGTCCGCGGCGGGTCCGCGCCGGTCGTGCTGAACGCGGCCAACGAGGTGGCCGTCGCGGCGTTTCTGGAGGGACGCCTCCGGTTCACGCAGATCGCCCAGGTGATTGCCGAGGCCCTCGATCGGGTGCCGGCGCCGGGGCTCGCGAGCGTCGAGGACTGCGTGGCCGTGGACCGCGAGGCGCGGCGGGTGGCGGACGAGATCCTCCGCCTGCAGGCGGTCGCGGCGGCCGGCGTGCGCTGATCGAGGAGGCAGAGCGTTGCTGACAACCCTTCTGGCGTTCGTCGTCGTGATCGGACCCTTGATCCTCTTCCACGAACTCGGCCACTTCCTGCTGGCGCGCTGGATGGGCGTGGGGGTGGAGCGCTTCTCGATCGGCTTCGGGCCGGTCCTCCTGCGATGGCGGGGGAAGGAGACCGAGTACTGCCTGTCCGCGATCCCCATGGGCGGCTACGTGAAGATGATGGGAGAGGAGAGCCCCCTCGAAGGCGGCGGGACCCCCACGGTGGACTCGGCCAAGTCGTTCTCGCTGAAACCGCTCGCGGCGCGGTTTCTGATCGTGTTCGCCGGTCCCGGGATGAACTTCGTCCTGGCCGCCGCGATCTTCGCCGTCGTGTTCATGGTTGTGGGGCGCCCTGTGCTGCCCTCCACCCTTGGGCGGATCAAGGCCGATGGCCCCGCCGCTCAGGCTGGTCTCCGCACCGGCGACCGGGTCACGGCTGTGGACGGCGTCCCCATCAGCCACTGGGAAGACGTACTGGGCGCGATCCAGGCGTCGGGCGGCGAGATGCGCCAGATCGCGTTCTCCCGCGATGGCCGTGAGCAGCGGGTCGCCCTGACGCCTGCCCGGACGAAGGTGCAGGACATCTTCGGGGACGAGCGGGAGGTGTGGGACATCGGCGCGGGGCCGTTCACCCCCGCGCGGATCGGCGAGATTCAGCCGGGCTATCCGGCCGCCAAGGTCGGGCTCCGCCCAGGCGACGTCGTCGTGGCCGTGGAGGGGAACGCGGTCGTCTCGTGGGACGAAATGGCCGAGGCCATCCGCAAGCGCGCCGGCAAGCCGATGGAGCTCGCCATCGAGCGCGAGGGACGGTCGCTGACCGTGTCCGTTGTCCCCCAGGCCTTCAAGGAGCGCGACCCGTCCGGCCAGGAGGTCGAGATCGGCCGCATCGGCATCGGCCCGGCGGCCGTGTCCTATCTCCGATTGAATCCCATTGAGGCTGTCTGGCACGGGTCCGCCCGGACCTGGGACATGACGGTGCTGACGGCGCGGGGGCTCTGGAAGCTGGTCACACGCCAGCTTCCGGCCTCGACCATCGGCGGGCCGATCCAGATCGCCGTGGTGGCTGGCGAGCAGGCCAAGCAGGGGCTCATGAGCCTGGCCTTCTTCACCGCGGTCATCAGCGTCAACCTGGCGCTCCTGAACCTGCTCCCGGTGCCGATCCTGGACGGTGGGCACCTCTTCTTCTTCGTCATCGAGGGGATCCTGGGCCGCCCGCTCTCGCTTCGGAAGCGGGAAGTGGCCCAGCAGGTCGGGCTCTTTCTGCTGCTGCTCCTGATGGTGTTCGCCGTCTACAATGATCTGGCGCGCATCGACTTCCTGCGATTCTTCAAATAGGAGCCAGCCGAATGACGCCACGGCGCAAGACGAGGCAGATCCAGCTGGGCTCCATCAAGATCGGCGCCGCCGCGCCGATCACGGTGCAGTCCATGACCAAGACGGATACGCGGGACGTCGAGGCGACGCTGCTCCAGATCTGGTCGCTCGAGGCCGCCGGTTGTGACATCGTCCGCGTGGCGGTCCCTGTCAAGGAGGCGGCCGAAAAGCTCGGGGAGATCAAGAAGCAGATCCGCATCCCGCTGGTGGCGGACATCCACTTCAACTACAAGCTGGCCCTGATCGCGCTGGACCAGGGCGTGGACGGCCTGCGCCTCAACCCCGGCAACATCGGCGGCAAGCAATTCGTGATGGAAGTGGTGCGGCTCGCGCAGGCGCGCAAGATTCCCATCAGGATCGGGGTGAACGCGGGGTCGCTGGAGAAGGACCTCCTCGCGAAGTACAACGGTCCCACTGCCCGCGGCATGGCCGAATCGGCTCTCCGGCACATCCGCATCCTCGAGGACTGCGGCTACCCGGAGATGAAGATCTCGCTCAAGGCCTCCGATCCCGCGATGATGATCGAGGCCTACCGCATGCTGGCCGATCAGGTGGAGTATCCCTTCCACCTGGGAGTCACCGAAGCCGGCACGCCGACCGCGGGCACGATCAAGTCCGCCGTCGGGCTCGGGACCCTGCTGGCGGAGGGGATCGGCGACACCATCCGAGTCTCCCTGGCGGCGGACCCCGTCGAAGAGGTGCGGGTGGGGATCGAGATCCTCAAGGCCCTGGGGCTCAGGAAGCAAGGGCTGACGTTCGTCGCGTGTCCCTCGTGCGGGAGAGCCGACGTGGACCTGGTGAAGCTCGCCAGGGACGCCGAGGAGCGGTTGAAGGGCGTGACCGAGGAAGTCCACGTCGCCGTGATGGGATGTCTGCCTCCGGGCGAGCAGGTTGTGACGAAAGAGGGTCCGAAACCTATCGAAGCGATCGGCGAGGGCGAAGAGGTTCTCACCCATGAAGGGACTTTCCGGAGGGTGCTCTGGACCGCCACCCACCAGTATCAAGGTGACCTCGTGGAGGTGCATCCCACGGGCTTTGCCCCATTCCGGCTGACTCCCAATCACCCCGTCTGGGCGTTTCCCCGTCCCTCACGACGGAAGGGCAAGCGTCCTCACATTCTGAGGGTCCTCGCAAGCGGAGACGCACCGAGGTGGATCAAGGCCGGCGAGCTGTGCCCCGGTTGGGTCCTCGCCAATCCGATTCTCCAGGAGAAGGAGGACCGGGCAGCACTGACGGCCGAGGGACTCGGCGTCATTCCCGTGGACGATGATTTTATGACCCTGGGCGGCTACTACCTGGCCGAGGGGACGCTCTCCGGGAAGGGCGGCAAGCCTTACCAGCAGTTCTTCTATTTCCACGAGCGACAAGACGCTTACGTCGAGAGGCTTTGCTCCATACTGACGGGCCTCGGGATCCGACCCGGCATCCAGCGCCGGCGGCACACGGCGGAGGTCATCGCCCACTCGCTGGCCCTCGGAAGGCTCCTCGAGAGCCTCTTCGGCAGAGGCTCCCAGGCCAAACGCCTCCCCGACTGGATGGTCCGGCTCCCTCACGAGAAGCAGCGGCCGCTGATTCGAGCGCTCTGGGAAGGAGACGGTTATACCGGGCGTGTGCGCGGCTACTTGCGGGCGACGTACTCGACGTCCTCGTGGGTGCTTGCCGTGCAGGTCCATCAGATCCTGGTCCGCCTGGGGATCGCTGCGTTCCTGCACCATCGGGATCAGCGAGACCGGAAGCGGAACTGGGTCGTTTCGGTGACCTCCAAAGAGGCCCTCGCACGGCTTCGCCACGTCTTGGGGCTCCGCGCTACCCCCGCGCCCGCTTACTCGAGGAACGGACAGGTCGTGCTGGACGAGCGCGCCTTCTATGTTGGGGTGCGCGCTGTCCGGCGCGCTCCTTACACCGGCCATGTTCATAACCTGGAGGTGGAGGGGACTCATTCGTTCGTCGTCCCCGGCGCCGCCCTGCACAACTGTGAAGTAAACGGTCCCGGCGAGGCGCGCGCCGCCGATATCGGCGTGGCGGGAGGGAAAGGGATCGGGCTCATCTTCCGCAAGGGCGAGGTCGTCCGAAAGGTGCCGGAGGCTCGGATCATCGAGGCGTTGTGGGAGGAAGTGGAGCGCTTCATCGCCGAGAAGCAGGCCGCGCGGGGCCCCGAGGTTCAGGACTAGCACCGTGGGTCAATATGAGATCCACGTGTTTGTGTGCACGGGCGGGGAGACCTGCCCCACCCAGGGAGATACCGAGAAGTACGTGAAGATCCTTCGCGCCGGCGTGGCCCAAGCCGGCAAGCACCGGGAGGTCCGGATCAACAAGGCGGGCTGTTTTTCCCAGTGCGGCAACGGGCCGATGATGGTCGTGTATCCCGAGAACGTCTGGTACTCCGGCGTCCACGAATCGGACCTTCAGGAGATCCTGGAATCCCACATCCTCGGCGGCAAGCCCGTGGCGCGGCTCGTGTACCGCCCGGGCGTCCCCGGCCCCAACCCGATCATCAAGAAGCCGGAAAAGAAGGCGTAGCGCCGTGCGCTGGACCCGGTCGCTCATCCCGACCCTCCGGGAAGACCCTGCCGATGCCGAGGCCGTCAGCCACAAGCTCATGGTGCGCGCGGGCCTGGTGCGCCAGCTGGCGGCCGGGATCTACGTCTATCTCCCGCTGGGCCACCGCGTGACGGACAAGATCAACGCGATCATCCGGGAGGAGATGAACCGGATCGGCGGGCAGGAGGTCACGCTGCCGGTCCTCCATCCGGCGGAGATCTGGCAGCAGTCGGGCCGCTGGCAGGCCATCGGGGACGAGATGTTCAGGCTGAAGGACCGCAACGCGCGGGACATGTGCCTGGGGATGACCCACGAGGAGGTCATCGCCTGGATCGCCGCCAAGGAGCTCCGGTCGTACCGGGACCTGCCGCAGATCTGGTACCAGATCCAGACCAAAGAGCGCGACGAAGCGCGGCCGCGATCCGGCGTCCTCCGGACCCGCGAGTTCCTGATGAAGGACTCCTACACGCTGGACCTGGACGAGGCGGGGCTGGCGAAGGCCTACGACGCCCACAAGGAGGCGTACTGCCGGATCTTCGACCGCTGCGGGCTCCGCTATCAGGTCGTCGAGTCGGACCCCGGCATGATGGGCGGCTCCGGCTCCCACGAGTTCATGGCGCCCAGTAATGCGGGGGAGGACGAGGTGGCGCTCTGCGGGCGCTGCGGCTACGCCGCCAACGTCGAGCTCGCCCGAGGCGTTCCCGCTCGCCCCCGGTTCCCGGATTGGACACTCGAGGAAGTGGCGACCCCCAACGCCAGGACCATCGCGGCGGTGGCGGCGCTGCTCAAGATCGAGCCCGCGCTGACGATCAAATCGCTCCTCTATGTGGCGAAGGACGGCCCGGTCCTGGCCCTGGTCAGGGGGGACCAAGCGCTCCACGAGAAGAAGCTCGCGCGGGTCGTCGGGGAGTTCCGCCCCGCCCATCCCGACGAGGTGAAGTCCCACCTGGGCGCCCCCGTCGGCTCGGTGGGGCCGGTGAACGTCCGAATACCCATCGTCGCGGATGAGTCGCTCCGCGAGGGGGTCTACGTGGCCGGGGCGAACAAGGAGGGGTTTCACCTGCAGGGCGTGAGGCCCGGGAAGGACTTCTCTCCGCGCTTCGCCGACCTTCACGTGGCTCAGACGGGAGAGGGCTGCGCTCAGTGCGGCGCGGCGCTCAAGGTCGAGCGCGTCATCGAGGTGGGGAACATCTTCAAGCTCGGCACGAAGTATTCCGTGTCCCTGGGGGCCGTGGTGCTGGACGAGAGCGGCCAGGAGCGGCCGATCGTCATGGGGAGCTACGGGATCGGGCCGGCACGAATCGCGGCGGCGGCCGTCGAACAGCGGCACGACGCCGACGGGATCGTCTGGCCCTGGAGCATCGCCCCGTTTCACGTCCACCTCCTGTCGGTGAACGCGAAGGATCCCGTTCAGACCGGGGTGGCCGAGGAGCTCTACGCGGAGCTGGGGGCGGCTGGTGTCGAGGTCCTCTACGACGACCGCGACGAGCGGCCAGGGGTGAAGTTCAAGGATGCCGACCTGCTCGGCCTGCCGATCCGGGTGACGGTGGGGAACGCCTTCGTCAAGGAGGGGCTGGTCGAAGTCCGGTCGCGCCGGGACCGCACCGACCGGCGGGTCCCGAAGCGAGAAGCCGTGGTCAGCGTCAAGGAGCTGGCGCGGGAACTGGGCGGGACATAGACGTTTCCCGCATTCCCCTTGCCGGGGGGGAGCGGGTGTGCTAAACTCCTGAAAAAGTGGGCTCTGCCCACTTTTTTCTTGCCCCTGGGGGTGGCGGGCGTGGATGCTCCGGAGCGACTGGCGCGAATCGAGGCCGTCGTCTCGCCGGTGCTCCAGGCTCACGGGCTCTTCCTCGTGGATCTCCAGTGGCGCCGCGATGGCCGGCGCTGGGTGCTCAGGTTCTTCGTTGACAAGGCCGCGGGGGTCGGCATCGCCGACTGCCAGCGGTTCAGCCACGAGGCGGGCGACGTCCTGGACGCCGCGGGCCTGATCCAGGAGAGCTACGACCTGGAGGTGTCCTCACCGGGCCTCACGCGGGAGCTCAAGACCGACCGCGAGTGGCGCTGGGCTCAGGGGAAGCGGGTGCGGTGTTGGGTGTCCGAGCCGGTGGACGGCCGGACGGAATTCACGGGGCGGCTCGCGGAGGTCACGGAGTCGGTGGTGAGGCTGGAGGGGATGGACGGTGAAGCCGAGCTCCCGCGCCGGGGCGTAACCAAGGCGCGGCTCGAGCCCAATTTATGAACCGAGAGCTGATCAACGTCATTTCGCAGATCGCGACGGAAAAGGGGATCGACATAGAGGTCCTCTTCGAGGCGCTGGAGTCTGCCCTGCTCTCGGCGTTCAAGAAGACCATGGGGGTGGGGACGGCGGAGAACATCCACTTGGAGCTGGACCGGGGGACCGGCACGCTCCGGGTGTTCGCCAGGAAGCGGGTGGTCGCCAAGGTCACCGACGCCAGGATCGAGATGACGCTGGCGGAGGCCCGCGCCGTGAAGCCCGATGCCGCGATCGACGACGAGATCGAGCACGAGCTGGAGCCCAAGGAGTTCGGCCGCATCGCGGCCCAGACCGCGAAGCAGGTGATCCTCCAGCGGGTCCGCGACGCCGAACGGGAGGGGATCTACGCGGAGTTCGTGGGGAAAGAGGGTCAAATCGTCCGGGGCGTGGTCCACCGGATCGAGAAGCGGAACGTGATCGTGGAGATGGGGAAGGCGGAAGGGTTTCTGCCCGAGCGAGAGCAAATCCCTGGAGAGAGGATCAACCCCGGGGACCGGATCCGCGCGTTCGTCCTCGAGGTGAAGAAGACCGCCAAGGGCCCGCAGATCACCCTGTCCCGCACCCATCCGGGGTTCCTGGCCCGCTTGTTCGAGACCGAGATCCCCGAGATCGCCGAGGGGATCGTGCAGGTCAAGGCAGCGGCGCGCGAGGCAGGTGAGCGGGCGAAGGTGGCCGTGGCCTCGACGAAGCGCGATGTGGACCCCATCGGCGCCTGCGTGGGACTCCGCGGCACCCGTATCCAGGTGATCAGCCGGGAACTCCGGGGCGAGAAGATCGACATCGTCGAGTGGTCCGCCGAGCCCACGACGTTCGTCGCCCGGGCGCTGTCGCCGGCCAAGGTGGCGTCGGTCACGGTGGAGGAGGGGCGGCAGGCCGAGGAGGGACCGGTGGAGCGGTCGGTCCTCGTGGTGGTTCCCGACAACCAGCTCTCGCTCGCGATCGGCAAGAAGGGCCAGAACGCCCGCCTGGCGGCCAAGCTGACCGGCATGCGGGTGGACATCAAGAGCGAGTCCGAGCTGGAGGAGGAGCGCCGCCGCGAGGAGGAAGAGCGGACCCAGGGGCGGGCCGCGATCGAAGAGTTCGCGGGGGTCGGGCCGCAGCTGGTTGAGAAACTGGTTGAAGAGGGACTCTACTCCCCCCAGCGCATCGTCAGAGCCGGCCTCGGGCGGCTCCTGGAGGTTCCCGGCGTCGGGGAGAAGAAGGCGGAGCGGATACTGGCGGCGGCCCAGGAGTGGTTGGCCGCCCAGGCGGCGGCGGCCCTGGCCGAGTCCGCCGCCGGAGAGGCCGCCGCGCCCGTCGGCGAGGAGGCCGGGGTGGTCCCGGAGGAAGGGGCGGCGCCGCCCGCGTGAAGCGGGAGCCCCAGCGCACGTGCATCGGCTGCCGGCGGGTCCGGGCGAAGGCTGAGCTGGTGCGGCTCGTGCGCCGCGCCGATGGGATGGTGGGCGTCGATCGGGCCGGCGCGGCTCCGGGCCGGGGGGCGTATGTGTGCCCCGCCCCGGAGTGCGTGGAGGAGGCCCTGAAGCGGGGGCGGTTGGCGAGGGCGTTCAAGGGGAAGGCGGAGGCATCTGAAGAAGTGATCAGGCTGGGGAGGTGAGGGGACCGATGGCGTCACGGATCAAGGTGATCGATCTCGCGAAGGAGCTGGGTGTCACCAGCAAGGACCTGATCCAGGCTCTGGAAGCCCTGGGGCGCAAGAGCATGAGGACGCAGAGTCCTCTCGACGCCGACACGATCCGCGAGCTCCGCGTGAAGCTCGGGCGCGGACGGGAGCTGCCCGAGGAGCCGAAGCCGAAGCGGGCCAAGGCGGCCCCCAAGGCCCCGGCGGCGAAGAAGAAGGCCGCCGAGGAGAAGGCTCCGGCCGAGAAGGTTGCCGCGAAGAAAGCGCCGGCGAAGAAGGTCAAGGAGGTCAAGGAAGTCGTCGCCGCCGCCCCGCCGCCGGCACCCGCTCCGGCGCCTCCCAAACCTGTCGAGGTGAAGCCGGCCCCGCCGAAGGTGGTGGTCAAGCCGCCCGCGCTGCCGAAGCCGCTCCTTCCGAAGCCCAGAGAGGCGGCGAAGGTCGTTCCGTTCAGGCCGCCCGCTCCTCCCCCGCCGGCCGCGCCGCCCAGGAGGGTGGCGATTCCCCATCCTGCGGCGGGGGGCCCGCCGCCGGCGCCGCCGCTGGTCAAGCCCGTGCCCCCCAAGCCCGTGGAGCGCCGTGTTGCGCCCGCTGCGCCGCTGGCGGCTCCCGCGAGGCCCGCGGCCGTGGTGGTCACTCCCCAGCCTGCGGCTGGGGGCCCACCCGCGGCGCCACCGGTCGGGCCTCCGAAGGTGGCCGCACCGCCGCCGCCCAAACCGGCGGCTGCGGGGCCGGTGCCACCGGCTCCGGTCGAGCCTGCCCCCCCTATCGAGGTCAAGCGCGAGCTCATCCGTCTGGGCGAGTCTGTCACGGTGGGCGAGCTCGCTCAGGCCATGCGCCGGAAGTCGGGAGAGGTGATCAAGGCGCTGGTCGAGATGGGTGTGATGGCCACCGTCAACGAGATCCTCGACCCGACGGCCGCCAAGCTGGTGGCGGACAAGTTCAGCTTCGACGTGGAGGTGCGGACGCTCGAGGGGGAGGAGCTGCGCGAGGAGGAAGTGGATCCCTCCCAGCTGCGCTTACGCTCGCCCGTCGTGACGGTGATGGGGCACGTGGACCACGGCAAGACCTCGCTCCTCGACGCCATCCGCCGGACCAAGGTGGCGGAGAAGGAGTTCGGCGGCATCACCCAGCACATCGGCGCCTACCAGGTAGACACCTCGCACGGCAAGGTCACCTTCCTCGACACGCCGGGCCACGAGGCTTTCACCGCCATGCGCGCGCGGGGGGCACAGGTGACGGACATCGTCATCCTCGTCGTGGCCGCCGACGACGGCGTCATGCCGCAGACCGTCGAGGCCGTCAACCACGCGAAGGCCGCCAACGTCCCCATCATCGTCGCCGTCAACAAGATCGACAAGCCCGGGGCCGACCCGGAACGGGTCAGGCGCGAGCTGTCCAACCTCGGGCTGGTGCCGGAGGCATGGGGCGGCCAGACGATCTACGTGGAGACCTCGGCCAAGAAGGGGACGGGCATCGAGAACCTGCTGGAGATGACCGGCCTCCAGGCCGAGATCCTCGAGCTCAAGGCCAACCCCAACCGGGCCGGCAAGGGTGTGATCATCGAAGGCCGCCTGGACAAGGGACGCGGCCCCGTGGCCACGGTGCTGATCCAGCATGGGACGCTCAAGGAGGGCGACGCGGTGGTGGTGGGGCAGCACTCGGGGCGCGTGCGCGCGATGTTCAGCCACGTCGGCAAGAAGGTCCGGGCCGCCGGCCCCTCGGACCCGGTGGAGATCCTTGGGCTCTCGGGCGTGCCGCAGGCCGGCGACACCCTCGTCGCGGTGGAGGACGAGCGCAAGGCGCGGCAGATCGCCACCCTCCGCCAGGATCGCGAGCGGCAGCGCGCCAAGGGCGTCACGCGCGTCACGCTCCAGGACCTGCACCAGCAGATCGAGACCGGCGAGGTCAAGGAGCTCCGCCTGATCCTCAAGGCCGACGTCGGCGGTTCGGTGGAGGCCCTCACCGAATCGCTGGAGGGGCTCTCGACGGATCAGGTGAAGCTCAAGGTCATCCACGGGTCGGTGGGCACGATCACCGAGAGCGACGTCATGCTCGCCTCTGCCTCCAACGCCATCGTCCTCGGCTTCAACGTGAAGCCCGAGCCCAAGGCGGCCACCCAGGCCCAGGCGGACGGCGTCGATGTGCGCACCTACAACGTCATCTACGAGGCCATCAAGGACGTTCGGGCCGCGCTGTCCGGCCTTCTGGCTCCCGAGATCCGCGAGGTGGCGCTGGGCAAGGCCCAGGTGCGCCAGCTCTTCCCGATCTCCAAAGTGGGGACCATCCTGGGTTCCTACGTCACGGAAGGGAAGATCCAGCGCGGCGCGAAGGTGCGAGTCAAGCGCGACGGCGCCGTGGTGGGCGAGGGAACGCTCAACTCGCTCAAGCGCTTCAAGGATGACGTCCGCGAGGTCCTTCAGGGGCTCGAGTGCGGCATCGCCGTGGACGGCGTCAGCGGGGTCCAGGTCGGCGACGTGATCGAGGCGTACACCACCGAAGAGGTCGCCAGGACTCTCTAATCCTCGGAGGGGGGCTCCGCCCCCCTTCCGATTCCTCCCCCCGGAGGCTTGCGCGGGCAAAGCCCGCGCTCGAACAGCGAGTGCATGAAGCGGGAGGTAACTCAGTGAGCCGAGCCCGTGTCGCAGTGGGGACGGTGGAGCTCCACCTCCCCGACGTCGATTCCCTCAAGGGGAAACGTCACATCCTCAAAGGCTTGAAGGAGAAGGTGCGGCAGCGCTTCGAGGTCGCCGTCGCCGAGGTGAACCACCAGGACACCTGGCAGCGCGCCACGCTGGCCATCGCCTGCGTCTCCGCGGACTCGCGCCACGCCAACGAGGTGATATCCAAAGCGCTGGACTTCATCGAGGCCAGCGTGGATGGGAACGTCATCGGCGTCGAGATCGAGATTTTGTGAGATGCAGCCAAAGCGCCTCGAACGCGTGAGCCAGCTCATCAAGGAGGAGATCTCTCGCGTCCTCCAGCGGGAGCTCAAGGACCCGCGGCTCGGGTTCGTCACCGTGACCGATGTGGAGGTGACCAAGGACCTGCGCCTGGCGAAGGTGTACGTCTCCATCCTCGGCCCCGAAGAGAAATGGAAGGCGTCGCTGACAGCGCTGGACAGCGCCAGGGGGTTCATCCATAACTGGCTCCGTCACCACCTGTCCCTCCGCGTCACGCCATCGCTGGTCTTCCGCCCAGACCGCTCCATGGCTCACGCCGCGCAGATTCAGGAACTGCTCGCCGAGCTCAAGTCCGGAGAGGCGGCGCCGGGCGGGGATGCCTGAGGCGACCTTCCCGGTCCCGGCCGAGCTCGTGGGGCTGCTCCGCGCCCCGCGCGGCCCCGTGCTCCTGCTCGGCACCGTTCAGCCCGACGGGGATCTACTGGGCTCCCAGATCGGCCTGGGCCTGGCCCTCGCCAACGCGGGGGCGGTCGTCACGCTCGCCGGCCCCCACCCCGTGCCGGACGTCCTCGGGTTCTTGCCGGGGGCGGCCCTCGTCGAGCGGTGGGAGCGCGCGCCCGGGTCCTTCGACCTCGTGATCCTGGTAGACTGCCCCGACCCGTCGCGCACGAACGGCCTGCTCGAGGGGAGCCGCGGGCCGGCGACGCGGGTCGTCAGCATCGACCATCACCCCGACAGCCGGCGCTATGCCGACGTCCACTGGGTCGAACCCACGGCCTCGGCCACGGGCGAGATGGTGTATGACCTGCTCCAGGCGCTCGGGCTCAAGCTGACCCCGGAGATCGCCACCAACCTCTACACCTCCATCCTCACCGACACGGGCTCCTTCCGCTACTCCAACACCACGCCACGGGCGCTGAGGATCGCCGCCGACCTCGTGGCTCACGGCGCCCGGCCCGAGCTGGTGGCGGGGGCGCTCTACGAGAGCCGGCGGCCGGAGGACCTCTATCGGCTCGCCGAGGTCCTCGCACGCGTGGAAGTCAGCCCCGACGGCCGGGTCGCATGGCTCGTTCTGCCTGCGGGCAGCGTACCCGAGACCTTCGTGACGGCCGAAGATCTGGTGAATTACCCGCGCTCCATCGCCAGCGTCAAGGTGGCGGCTCTGTTCCGCGAGATCGGCCCCGGCAGCGTGAAGGTGAGCCTCCGCGCCAAGGGCGAAGTCAGCGTCGGCCGGATCGCGGCCGCCTTCGGCGGCGGGGGGCACGCCAACGCCGCCGGCTGCACCATCGCGGGGAGCCTCGCGGAAGCGCGGGACGCCATCCTGAGGTCTGTGGCCGAAGCGCTCGGGAAGCGGTAATGCCGGGTGGGGGGCGCTCGGGAATCCTGATCATCGAGAAGGGGCCCGGGGTCAGCTCGTTTCACGCCGTGGCGCACCTCCGGCGCGTCCTGCGGGCCGGGAAGGTCGGTCACGGGGGCACGCTGGATCCCGAGGCCACCGGCGTCCTGCCGATTCTCGTCAACGAGGCGACGAAGCTGACCCCATACTTCATGGATCACGACAAGGAGTACCTGGCCACGGTCCGGCTGGGGGTCGTCACCGACACCCAGGACCTGTCGGGAACGGTGCTCCGGACGTCTCCCGTGCCGGCGCTGACCGCCGGAGACATCGAGGCGGCGCTCGGCCGCTTCGTCGGACTGATCCAGCAGGTCCCTCCCATGTTTTCAGCGCTGCACCGTGACGGCAGGCGGCTCTACGAGTTGGCTCGCGAGGGCGTGGAGGTGGAGCGGGAACCCCGGGAAATCCAGATTCAGTCGCTCGTCCTGGAATCGGTGGCGCTGCCCTCCTTCACGATCCGCGTCGTCTGCGGCCGGGGCACTTACATCAGGACACTCTGCCGCGATCTGGGGGACGCCCTCGGCCCGGGGGCGGCCCTGGAGCGGCTGGTCCGCACCCGCGTCGGCCCCTATCGACTTGAGGACGCCCTCCCGTGGTCCCTCGTGCGGGAGGCTCGCGACCCGGCCGTCCTCTGGGAGCGGCTCCTCCCTCCAGACTCCGCCCTCGCCGGCCGGCCGAAGGTTACCCTGGAGGCGGAGGCCGCCGAGGCCCTGCTCCACGGTCAAGCCGTCCCGGTGCCCGCGGCCGACGCCGGCGCCCGCGGGGTCGTGCGCGTGTACACCGCGGGCGGGGACTTCTTGGGGGTCGGCCGAGTCATAGACGGTGGTGAGCGCGTGAAGCCCGAACGGATCCTGCATGGAGATCATCCGAGGTCTCGAGTCCTACCCGCCTGACAGCCCTCCGAGCGTCGTGGCCCTCGGGGCCTTTGACGGGGTCCATCTTGCCCACCAGAAGATCCTCGCCACCGCTCGCACCCGGGCCCGCGCGCCCGGACTCCGGGCGCTGGCGTGCACGTTCGATCCCCATCCGCTGGCGGTCCTCCAGCCCGAGCGCGCGCCGGTCCCGATCACCGAGCTCGCCGAAAAACTGGCCCGCATCGCCGAGCAGGGGCTCGACGCCGCGGTGGTCATTCCCTTCACGCGGGAGTTCTCGCTCCTCGAGGCCGAGGCCTTCGTGAAGGACGTGCTGGTGGGACGCCTGAAGGCGCGCGAGGTGGTCGTGGGGTTCAATCACACCTTCGGGCGGGGCGCCAGGGGGACCGCGCGGCTCCTCGCGGAGCTGGGGCCGCAGAACGGGCTCGTCGCCCACGTGATCCCGCCGCTCGTCGTGGACGGGGTCCTGGTCTCGTCCTCGGGGATCCGTCAGGCCCTGGCGGCGGGGGACGTGGCGCGGGCCCGGAAGCTGCTCGGCCACCCCTACACCGTCCGGGGGCGAGTGCTGAGGGGGAAGGGGCGGGGCCGGCAGCTCGGCTTCCCCACGGCGAACCTCAAGCCGGAGCGGGAGTTGATTGTGCCCGCGGGCGTCTACGCCGCGCGGGCCGCCTGGGAGGGGGGCCGGGCAGGGGCCGTGGTCAACGTGGGGGTCCGTCCGACGTTCGGAGAGGGCGAGTACTGGGTGGAGGCGTATCTGCTGGACTTGGCGGGCGATTTGTACGACTCGCTGCTGGCGCTCGAGTTCGAAGAGCGCATCCGCCCCGAGCAGAAGTTCGGCGACGTCGAGGCGCTCCGGGCTCAGGTGGCTCGCGACGTTGCCACGGCCGCTCGGCTGCTCGGAATCTTCCCCACGCCCCCCTGATTCCCTTTACTTCAAGCACGCCGTATGCTACCTTGAATGGCGTAATTCATTGGAAGGACGAAGATTTTCAGAACCCACTCGTTCGGGGCGCGGGCTCCGGGGTTGGGCGATTGGGGGCGGGGGCCCCCGAAGGAGTGATCGCATGCCGGTTGCAGTCGAAAGGAAGAAGAACCTCATCGAACAGTTCCGACTCCACGAAGGGGACACCGGCTCGCCCGAGGTCCAGATCGCGCTCCTGTCGGAGCGTATCAACGGCCTGACCGATCACTTCAAGCTGCATGTGAAGGATCACCACTCCCGGCGGGGGCTGCTGATGCTCATCGGCAAGCGCCGCAGTCTCCTGGAGTATCTCAGAAAGAAGGATCCGGAGCGGTTCCGGGCCCTGACTGAAAAGCTCGGGATCCGCGGGTGAGGGTGGCTCGGGAGTTTTCCAGCCCCGAGCGCCCCCGCCGTTCCCCTTCATCGTCGCTGTTCCTTGATTCCCCCCTGAAGCAGGAGGCACGACGAACGTATGGCGCATTCAACGGCGGTTGAAATCGGCGGCAAGACCCTCACGCTCGAGACCGGGCGCGTCGCCCGGCAGGCCGACGGTGCGGTGATCGTGCGCTACGGCGGGACCGTGGTGCTCACCACCGTGGTGGCGACCCGGGCCCCGCTGGAGGGGGTCGATTTCTTTCCGCTCACGGTGGACTACCGCGAGCGGGCCTACGCCGGCGGCCGCATCCCCGGCGGGTTCTTCAAGCGGGAAGGGCGCCCGGTCGAAAAGGAGATCCTGACCTCGCGCCTCATCGACCGCCCTCTCCGTCCCCTCTTTCCCACGGCCTTCAAGCACGAGGTCCAGGTGCTCGACCTGGTGATCTCCGGGGATCAGGAGAACGATCCCGACGTGCTGGCCATGGTGGGATCGTCGGCCGCGCTCGTGATCTCGGGAATTCCCTTCAACGGTCCCGTGGGCGCCGTGCGGGTCGGGCTGGTGGACGGCCGGCTCGTGGCCAACCCGACGGAGGCCCAGCGGGCTGTATCGGCGCTGGACCTCGTGATCGCGGGGACCGAAGAGGCGGTGCTGATGGTGGAGGCCGGGGCGAAGGAGGTACCGGAAGAGATGATGGTCCGGGCCATCGCCTTCGGCCACGAGCAGTGCCGGGTGCTGGCCAAGGCCCAGAAGGAGCTGCGCGCTGCGGCCGGCAAGCCGGCGTGGCCGTTCGATCCCCACGCGGGGGGGAATGTTGCCCTTGAGGCGCGGGTGAGGGAGCTCGCGGCAGCGAAGATCGCCCAGGCGCTGGCCATCCACGAAAAGCAGGCGCGGGCCCAGGCGATGAACCAGCTGTTCGAGGAGGTCTTCCAGGCGCTGGGGGCCGACTCGGCGATCAAGGGCCCGGGCCGCGAAGCCTTCGAGAAGGTGGAGAAGGCCGAGGTCCGGCGCATGGTGCTGGACAAAGGGGTGCGCGTCGACGGGCGCGGCCTCGCCGACACCCGCCCCATCACCTCGGAGGTGGGCTACCTGCCGCGGGCCCACGGCTCGGCGCTCTTCACCCGGGGCGAGACCCAGGCCCTCGTGGCGGTCACGCTGGGGACCAAGCAGGACGAGCAGAAGATCGAGGACCTGACGGGCGAGTTCTACCGGCACTTCATGCTCCACTACAACTTCCCGTCCTTCTCCGTGGGCGAGGTGCGGCGCTTCGCGGGCCCTGGGAGACGCGAAATCGGGCATGGTGCTCTTGCCGAGCGCGCCGTGGAAGCGGTGCTGCCGACCAAGGAGGCCTTCCCGTACACGATCCGCGTCGTCTCGGACATCCTGGAGTCCAACGGCTCGTCCTCCATGGCCACCGTCTGCGGCGCCAGCCTCAGCCTCATGGACGCCGGCGTGCCGCTCAGGGCGCCGGTGGCAGGGATCGCCATGGGGCTCGTCAAGGAAGGGGACCGGGTCGCCATCCTGACGGACATCATGGGGACCGAGGACCACTACGGCGACATGGATTTCAAGGTGGCGGGCACCGAGGCCGGCGTGACCGCGCTCCAGATGGACATCAAGATCGTGGGGGTCTCCACCGAGCTCATGGGCCGAGCGCTGGCCCAGGCTCGCGAGGCCCGGCTCCACGTCCTGGCGAAGATGCGCGAGACCATTGAGAAGCCGCGCCCCGAGCTCTCCCCTCACGCCCCCCGCTTCGTCACGATCAAGATTCGCCCGGAGAAGATCCGTGAGGTCATCGGGCCGGGCGGCAAGGTCATCCGGGGGATCCAGGAGCAGACCGGGGTCAAGATCGACGTGGAGGATGATGGGCGCGTCACGGTGTTCTCGGCCGACAACAGCTCGGTCCAGAAGGCGGTGGCCATCATCCAGGACATCGTCCGAGAGGTGGAGGTCGACCGGATCTACGTCGGCAAGGTGAAGAAGATCGTCGAGTTCGGGGCCTTCGTAGAGGTGATTCCGGGGACCGAGGGGCTGCTCCACATCTCCCAGATCGCCGAGACGCGCATCAGGGCCGTGACCGACGTGCTGGCCGAAGGCGACGAAGTGCTGGTCAAGGTGATCGAGGTGGACCCGAGCGGCAAGATCCGGCTGTCCCGCAAGACGGCGCTCCGAGAACAGCCGGCGCTGGCCGACAGGGAAAAGCGCAAGAACCCCTAGCCCGCGGAGGGGAACTGGTGGTCGAAGAGTACCGGAAGAGCGTCCTCCCCAATGGGATCCGCGTCGTCACCGAGTGGATGCCCCACGTCCGCTCGGTCGCCGTCGGGATCTGGGTGGACACGGGCTCCCGGAACGAGCCCGCCGAGCGCGGCGGGGTCTCCCACCTGATCGAGCACCTGGTCTTCAAGGGCACCCAGACCCGGACCGCCGAGGAGATCGCCCGGACGATGGACTCGGTGGGCGGCCAGATGGACGCCTTCACCGCGAAGGAGCACACCTGCTTCTTCGTCAACGTGCTCGACGAGCACCTGCCGCTCGCGGCCGACCTCCTCACCGACATCCTGCGCCACCCGCGCTTCGGGGCGGAGGACATCGAGAAGGAGAAGTCGGTGGTCCTCCAGGAGATCAAGATGGTGGAGGACACGCCGGACGACCTGATCCACGACCTGTTCGCCGAGCGCCTCTGGCCCGGCCACCCGCTGGGTCGCCCCATTCTGGGAAGCCGTGACGGAGTCCAGGGCCTGAGCCGGGAGACCATCCTCGGCCACTTCCAGCAGGAGTACTCCCCCGGGAAGATCACGGTGGCCGTGGCAGGGCACGCCGATCACGACGAGGTACTGCGGCTCCTCGCCCCGCGCTTCGACGGGTTCCAGGGCCCCTCGGCCCAGCGGAACGGCGGCCCGCCGGCGTCGCAGGTGACCGTGGAGATGGTCGAGAAGACGCTCGAGCAGGTGCACGTCGTGGCGGGGTTTCCGGGGCTCACCCACACGGCGCCGGAACGGTACGCGCTATACGTCCTGAACGACATCATCGGCGGGAGCATGTCCTCGCGCCTCTTCCAGCAGGTGCGGGAGCGCCAGGGGCTGGTCTACTCGATCCACTCGGGGACCCAGGCGTACCACGACACGGGGCTCCTCTACATCTACGCCGCGACGGACGCGGCGAACTTCGCCCAAGTCCTGAAGCTGATCCTGAAGGAGCTCCGCGACCTCAAGAAGGACGGCGTCGGGACCGCCGAGCTCCAGCGGGCCAAGGATCACCTGAAGGGGAACCTGATGCTCTCCCTGGAGTCCACCTCGAGCCGGATGAGCCGGCTGGCCAAGCAGGAGCTCTACTTCGGCTCGTTCTTCTCCCTCGACGAGATGCTGTCGGCCATCGACGCGGTCGGTGAGAAAGAGGTGCAGGCGCTGATCCACCGCCTGCTGGACGAGGAGCAGCTGTCGATGCTGACGCTGGGACCGCTGGACCGGCGTCAGCTGCCCCGGGAACTCAGCCACCGGTAACGCGTAACCGGAGGAGGGCGCCGTGATCGAGCGGTACACACGCCCGGAGATGGGCGCCCTCTGGAGCCAGGCAGCCAAGTACGCGGCCTGGCTCCGGGTGGAGCTGGCCGTGTGCGAGGCCTACGCGCGCCGGGGCCACATCCCGCCCGACGCGCTGGCCCGGATCACCGCCCAGGCCCGCGTGGACCCGGCCCGGATCGACGCCATCGAGGCCCGCGTCCGCCACGACGTGATCGCCTTTCTCACCAACCTGGAAGAGGCCCTCGGCGCCGACTCCCGCTACGTCCACGTGGGGCTCACGTCCTCGGATGTGGTGGACACGGCCCTGGCCCTCCAGCTCCAGCAGGCGAGCGACCTGCTGCTGGCCGGGGTCGAGCACCTCAGGGTGGCGTTGCGGGAACTGGCCCTCAAGCACAAGGATACCCTGGCGGTGGGCCGGACCCACGGGGTGCACGCCGAGCCGACCACCTTCGGGCTCAAGGCGGCCGTCTGGTACGCCGAGGCGGGGCGCAACCTCGAGCGGCTCCGCCGGGCGAGGGAGACCGTCCGGGTGGGGAAGATCTCGGGCGCCGTCGGCACCTTCGCCAACGTGGAGCCCGACGTCGAAGCCGAGGTGTGCCGCGCGCTGGGGCTGGAGCCCGCCCCGATCTCGACCCAGGTCATTCAGCGCGACCGCCACGCCGAGTACGTCGCGACCCTGGCCATCCTGGCGGCCTCCCTCGAGAAGATCGCCGTCGAGGTCCGCACGCTCCAGCGGACCGAGATCCTCGAGGCCGAGGAGCCCTTCGCCGAGGGGCAGAAGGGGTCCAGCGCGATGCCCCACAAGCGGAACCCGGTCTCCTCGGAGCAGGTGTGCGGCCTGGCCCGCCTCGTCAGGGCCAACGCGCTGGCCGCCCTCGAGAACGTGGCCCTCTGGGGAGAGCGCGACATCAGCCACTCCTCCGTCGAGCGGGTGATCCTGCCGGATTCCACGATTCTCCTGGACTATATGCTGCACAGCATGATCCGGATCCTGGAGGGGCTCCAGGTGTACCCGGAGCGGCTCAGGGAGAACTTCGAGCGGAGCCACGGGCTGATCTACTCCCAGCGCGTGCTCCTGAAGCTGGCCGAGAAGGGGCTGCCCCGCCAGCGGGCCTACGAGATCGTGCAGGCCAACGCGATGACCGCGTGGCGCGAGCAGCGGAGCTTCGAGGAGCTGCTGGCCAAAGATCCCGAGGTCGGGCGGCTTCTCACCGCCGGCGAGTTGAAGGAGTGCTTCGACCCCGCGTGGTATCTCCGGAACGTGGACGCCATCTACCGCCGGCTGGGGCTCCTCTGATGCGGGCCCGTGTCTTCGTGAGGCTCAAGCGCGGCATCCTGGACCCCCAGGGGGCAGCGGTCAAGCGCGCCCTGGAGGGGCTGGGGTATCGTGAAGTTCAGGAGCTTCGTGTGGGCAAGGTGCTCGAGCTCGAGCTGGAGGGAACCGACCGCGGCCAGGCCCACGGCCGGCTCGAGGAGATGTGCCGGCGGCTCCTGGCCAACCCCGTGACCGAGGAGTTCACGGTGGAGATTGTGGAGGACGGCGCGCGGGGTGTAAGATGAGATTGAACCCGTGAAAGGAGGAGGATCCCACACTATGCGATTCGGGGTCGTGATCTTCCCGGGCACGTGGAGCGACTGCGATTTCCACTATGTGATCGGCGAGGTGCTGCACCAACCGGTCAAGTACGTCTGGCACCGGGACACCGACCTCGGGGATCTGGATTGCCTGATCCTCCCGGGCGGGTTCTCCTATGGTGACTACCTGCGCGCCGGCGCCATCGCCGGCCGCTCGCCGGTGGTGGAGGCGCTCCCCGACTTCGTGGCGCGCGGGGGGTACGTCCTCGGCTCCTGCAACGGCTTTCAGATCCTCTGCGAGGCGGGGATGCTCCCGGGGGCGCTGATGCGCAACGAGTGCCTCCAGTACCGCTGCCAGTCCACCCACCTCTTCGTGGAGAACGCCGAGACGCCCTTCACCCGCGGCCTCCGGCCCGGCCAGGTTCTCAAGATGCCGATCTCTCACGGCGAGGGGAAGTACTACGCCGACCCCGAGACGCTCAGGACCCTCAAGGCGCGGAACCGGATCGTGTTCCGCTACTGCACCGAGGCCGGCGACGTCACGAAGGACGCCAACCCCAACGGCTCGCTCGAGAACATCGCCGGGATCGTGAACGAGGGCGGGACCGTGCTGGGGCTCATGCCGCACCCGGAGCGTGCCGCCGAGACCGCCATGGGCGGCACCGACGGGCTCCTCCTTTTTCACTCGCTCGTCGGCAGCCTGGTCGAGGACGGCAGCGTCCTGAAACGGTAGGGGCGGGCGGCATGGGAGCGGGGAGAGGTGGCCGCATCCGACCCTAAGGTCACGCTCGAGCTCGCCCTGGCCCACGGCCTGACGGCCGAGGAATACGACCGGATCATCCGGATCCTCGGCCGGGAACCCACCTATACCGAGCTCGGCCTCTTCTCCGCCCTCTGGTCCGAGCACTGCGCCTACAAGCACTCCAAGGTCTTCCTCCGCCTCCTGCCGACCAAGGCGCCCCACGTCCTCCAGGGGCCGGGGGAAAACGCGGGGATCGTGGACCTGGGCGACGGGTGGGCACTGGTCCTCAAGATGGAGAGCCACAACCACCCCTCCTTCATCGAGCCCTTCCAGGGCGCCGCCACGGGAGTGGGCGGGATTCTGCGGGACATCTTCACCATGGGCGCCCGCCCCATCGCGACGCTCGATTCCCTCCGGTTCGGCGATCCGGAGGATCCCAAGACCCGTTACCTGATCGGCGGCGTGGTGTCGGGCATTTCCTGGTACGGGAACTGCTTCGGTGTTCCCAACGTCGGCGGCGAGGTCGCCTTCGCCCCCGAGTATCAGGGGAACCCGCTGGTGAACGTCATGTGCGTGGGGCTGGTCCGCCGGGACCGCATCTTCCGGGCTCGCGCCGAGGGCGTCGGCAATCCCGTCTTCTACGTCGGCGCCAAGACCGGGAGGGACGGGATCCACGGCGCCACGATGGCGTCCGCAGTCTTCGAAGAAGGGGCTGAGGAGCGGCGCCCGACGGTCCAGGTGGGCGATCCCTTCACGGAGAAGCTGCTGCTGGAAGCATGCCTGGAAGCCATGGCGGGAGGCGCCGTCGTCGGGATCCAGGACATGGGAGCCGCGGGACTGGCCTGCTGCTCCTCCGAGATGCCTTCGCGCGCGGGGACCGGGATGGAAGTGGAGCTCTCCCGGGTCCCCCGGCGCGAGACGGGGATGACGCCGTACGAGATCATGCTCTCGGAGTCCCAGGAGCGGATGCTCCTCGTCGTGGCCCAGGGACGAGAGGAGGAGGTCAGGACGATCTTCGCCAAGTGGGAGCTCGACGCCGTCGAGATCGGCCGCGTCACCGGCGACGGCTTGCTCCGGGTGAGGATGGACGGCCAGCTGGTGGCCGAGGTCGCCGTCCGGGCGCTCACCGAGGAGGCGCCAGTCTACGAGAAGCCCACGGCGCGTCCGGGGTGGCTCGCCGCGCTCCACGCCTTCGACCCGCTCAGCCTGCCCGAGCCGGCTGACTACGAGGCGGCGCTGCTCCGACTCCTGGCCGCTCCCACGATCGCCTCCAAGCAGTGGGTCTACCGCCAGTACGACCAGCAGGTGGGGATCAACACGCTCGTCCTCCCGGGCTCCGACGCCGGGGTGCTCAGGATCAAGGGGACGTCGAAGGCCATCGCCGTGACGACGGACAGCAACGCGCGCCACGTCTTCCTCGATCCTTATCAGGGCGCGGCCCTGGCGGTGGCCGAGGCGGCCCGGAACCTGGCGTGCTCGGGGGCCCGGCCCCTGGCGGTCACGGACTGCCTGAACTTCGGCTCCCCCGAGCGGCCGGAGATCCTCTGGCAGTTTGCTGAGGCGATCCGGGGGATCTCGGAGGCGTGCCGGGCGTTAGAAATCCCGGTGGTGAGCGGCAACGTCTCCTTTTACAATGAGACCGAGGGGGAGGCGATCCTTCCGACCCCGGTCATCGGCATGGCCGGGCTCCTGGAGGATGCCGGCTGGCGCACCACCCAGTGGTTCAAGAGCGCGGGGGATCGAATCGCCCTGATCGGGCCCGACGCCGTGAGCCTGGGCGGGAGCGAGTACCTGGCGATCCTCGACCGGCGGCTGGCGGGGCGGCCGGCGCCGCTGGATCTCAGGGTGGAGCGGGACGTTCAAGCGGCTTGCCGGGCGGCGATCGAAGCGGGGCTGGTCTCCTCGGCCCACGACGCGGCTGAAGGCGGGCTGGCGGTGGCGCTGGCCGAGGCCTCGGTCAGCGGCCCCGAGGCCGTCGGCGCCGAGGTGGAGTTGCCGTCTCTGGGGCGCCACGACCTGACGCTCTTCGGCGAGGGGCCCTCGCGGATCGTCGTCTCGGTGCCGCCGCGGGCGCAGCGCCACTTCGAGAGCCTGATGGGGGAATGCCAGGTGCCCTGGCGGTTCATCGGGACCGTCGGGGACGAGCGCCTCACGCTCAAGGTGGGCGGCTCGGTGCTCGTCAGCCTTTCGCTCGATCAGATCGCTCACGCATGGAGAACTGGATTTGACAGGTATGTGGGCTAGGGACGAGAAGTTCCACGACGAGTGCGGAATCTTCGGGATCTGGAACCATCCCGAGGCGGCCAACCTCACTTACCTGGGCCTCTACGCCCTCCAGCATCGCGGCCAGGAGTCGGCGGGGATCGCGGCGACGGACGGCCACCTCTTCCACGTGGAGAAAGCCATGGGGTGGGTGGCGGACGTCTTCCACCGTGAGCGGCTCAAGCGGCTCCCCGGCACGGCCGCCATCGGCCACGTCCGCTATTCGACGTCGGGGACCTCGACGCTGAAGAACGCCCAGCCCATCACCGCCAACACCGCCCGGGGGCCGATCGCCATCGCTCACAACGGCAACCTGGTCAACGCCGAGGCGCTCAAGGGCGAGCTGGAAAAGGATGGGGCGATCTTCCAGTCCAACTCCGACACCGAGGTCATCCTCCACCTCCTGGCCCGCGCGCCGGGCACCACGCTGGAGGAGCAGCTCCCCCAGGCCCTCGCGCGCGTCAGCGGCGCCTACTCGCTTGTGATCCTTACCCCCGATGCCCTCGTGGCGGTCCGCGATCCCTACGGCTTCCGGCCGCTCTCCCTTGCACGGCTGGGGGACGCCTGGATCGTGGCCTCGGAGACCTGCGCCTTCGACCTCCTGGAGGCGAGCTTCGTCCGCGACGTGGAGCCCGGGGAGATCGTGTTCGTCACGGCCGAAGGCGTCCGCTCCATCAAGCCCTTCCCGCCGAAGGAGCGCCTCCACTGCGTCTTCGAGTACGTCTATTTCTCCCGCCCCGACTCGATCCTCTGGGGACGGAACGTCCACGCGGTGCGCCTGGCGCTGGGCCACCAGCTGGCCCGCGAGCACCCGGCCGAGGCCGACATCGTGATCCCCGTCCCGGATTCGGGCATGGGCGCGGCGCTCGGCTTCTGCGAGGAGTCGGGGATTCCGTTCCAGGTGGGGTTGATCCGCAACCACTACGTGGGGCGGACCTTCATCGAGCCGAGCCACGGGATCCGCCACTTCGGCGTGAAGGTGAAACTGAACCCGATGCGGGAGACGCTCGGGGGGCGCCGGGTCGTCGTGGTGGACGATTCCATCGTGAGGGGAACGACCAGCCGGAAGATCGTCAAGATGGTCCGGAGCGCGGGCGCCCGCGAGGTCCACGTGCGGATCTCGTCGCCGCCGATCCACTGGCCCTGCTACTACGGCATCGACACGCCGACCCGCAAGGAGCTGATCGCCTCGAGCCACGCGGTGGAGGAGATCCGCCGCTACCTGGGCGCCGACAGCTTGGGGTATCTCTCGCTGGAGGGAATGCTGAAGGCGACGGGCTCGGATCCCGGCCAGTTCTGCCACGCCTGCTTCACCGGCGACTACCGCGTCGGCTTCCAGCGCGAAGTGACCCCGCAGCTCTCCCTCTTCGACCCGCCCACCTGATCCCCGGGCACATGGATCCCCTCACCTACAAGCAGTCCGGGGTTGACATCGAGGCTGCTGAGGCCGCAATCCGCCGGATCGGGCCGCTCGCGAAGTCCACGTTTCGGCCAGAAGTTCTTGGCGAGATCGGCGCCTTCGCGGGTTTCGTCAAGGTTCCCGCCGGCTACCGCGAGCCCGTCCTCGTTTCCTCGACCGATGGCGTCGGCTCCAAGCTCAAGGTCGCCTTCCTGGCGGACCGCCACGACACGGTGGGGATCGATCTCGTGGCGATGGGGGTGAACGACGTCCTCGTTCACGGCGCCGAGCCGCTCTTCTTCCTCGACTACATGGCGGTGGGGAAGGTCGTCCCCGAGAAGATCGAGGCTGTCGTCCGAGGTGTGGCCGAGGGGTGCCGGCAAGCTGGGTGCTCGCTCGTGGGAGGCGAGACCGCGGAGCTGCCCGATTTCTACGCTCCCGGCGAATACGACCTGGCTGGTTTCTGCGTGGGCGTGGCCGAGCGGAGCCGGATCATTGACGGCTCGACCGTCACGCCCGGGGACCGGCTGATCGGGTTGGCCTCCTCGGGGCTCCACTCCAACGGCTACTCCCTCGCCCGCAAGGTCGTCTTCGAGCTTATGGGGCTGAAAGTGAGCGATGTCCTGCCGGGGCTCGGCCGGACCGTCGCCGACGTGCTCCTCACCCCGACTCGGATCTACGTCAAGCCGGTCCTCGAGCTCCTGAAGGCCGGCCCGGTTCGCGCCATGGCCCACATCACCGGCGGTGGCCTCACCGGCAACCTGCCCCGGGTCCTGCCGACGGGGTGCAAGGCCGTGATCGAGCGCGGGGCCTGGACGGTGCCGCCGATCTTCACGCTCATCCGGGAGACCGGGAAAATCGCCGAGGAGGAGATGTTCAGGACGTTCAACATGGGAATCGGCCTGAGCCTCGTCGTCGCCCGCGAGCATGCCGATCACTGCCGGGCCCTCCTGACCTCACTCGGAGAGACCGCGTGGATCATCGGCGAGATCCAGGCGGGGTCGCGTGGCGTTGAGTACGTTGGGGCCCGTTGATGGTGCGACCCGAGCCGCTCAGGATCGGGGTGCTCGCCTCGGGGCGGGGGTCGAACCTCCAGGCGATCATTGACGCGATCGAGGCGGGGAAGCTGGACTGTCGTCTGGCGGTCGTCGTCTCGGACCGGGCCGACGCCCAGGCTCTGGAACGCGCCCTGAAGCACGGGCTGAAAGGTGTCTTCGCGGATCCTAAGGCTTATCCTAGCCGGGAGGCCTTCGATCAGGCGGTGCTGGCAGTGCTGGCGGAGCACCGGGTGGAGTTGGTGTGTCTCGCCGGCTACATGAGGATTCTCACGACGGCCTTCGTGCGGGCCCTCTCGGGGCGGATCATGAACATCCACCCGGCGCTCCTGCCGTCGTTCCCCGGGCTCCACGCCCAGCGCCAGGCGTTCCAGTACGGCGCGAAGGTCAGCGGCGCCACGGTCCATTTCGTTGACGAGGGCGTGGACACGGGCCCCATCATCTGCCAGGCCGCCGTCCCGGTGAGGGAGGACGACACAGAGGAGACCCTGGCCGCCCGCATCCTGGAGCAGGAGCACCAGCTCTACCCTCGCGCGATCCGGCTCTACGCCGAGGGCCGGATCTCGATCATCGGCCGGCGCGTTCTCGTCCGGGAGGACCCATGAGCTCTGTCATCGGGCTCCTCGTGGCCCTCGGCGTTCTCCTCTCGCCGCTCGCCACCGACGCCCAGCAGCCGGCGAAGATGCCGCGAATCGGCGTCCTGGCGAGCATCCGCTCGCCGGCGACGGAGGGATTCGAGCGGGGGCTGAAGGAGTTGGGGTACGTAGAGGGCAAGAACATCATCATCGAGTGGCGGCTCGTGCAGGGGAAGTTCGAGCGCCTTCCGGAGATGGCGGCCGATCTCGTCCGCCTCAAAGTGGACGTCATCCTCGCCCCGGCTCCGGTGAGGCGACAAAGACGATCCCCATCGTCTTTGCATTGGTTGGCGATCCCGTCGCCCTGGGCTTTGTCGCGAGCCTGGCGCGACCGGGCGGCAACATTACGGGTTTGTCAAACATTCAGGGCGAGCTCAACTCGAAGCGGCTCGAGCTGCTGAAGGAGGCCGTTCCGAAGCTCAGCCGGGTGGGAGTTCTGACCAATCCTGCGGGAGCCGGCCTCCCTCTGGCCGAGGTGCTGAAGGGGCTTGAGGTCGCCGCCCGGGTACTGAGCGTCCAGCTTCAGGTTCAGTACGCGCGCGAGCCCCACGAGATAGATGGCGCTTTTGCGGCGATGAGCAGGCAAGGCGCGAGCGCCGTCATCGTAGTTTCCGGAAGCCCGATGTTCTACGCTGAGCGGGCACGGATTGCTACTCTCGCCCTGAAAGCCGGACTCCCCACGATGTCAGAGTTTCCCGAATCTGTGGTGGCCGGCGGCCTCATGTCCTACGCGGCGAATACTCCGGATTTGATGCGGCGATCGGCGTACTACGTGGACAAAATCCTCAAGGGTGCCAAGCCAGGCGATCTTCCCGTGGAGCAGCCGACGAAGTTCGAGCTGGTCATCAACCTCAAGACCGCTAAGGCCATCGGGCTGACGATTCCTCAGTCTTTCCTGCTTCGAGCCGACGAGATCATCCAGTGAGGGACGGGAGATGAGCGTTCGACGAGCCCTGGTGAGCGTTCACGATAAGACCGGGGTGGTGGAGTTCGCGCGGGAGCTCTCCGCGCTGGGGGTGGAGATCCTGTCCACCGGCGGGACCACCAAACTCCTGCGCGACTCCGGGGTGAAGGTCAGGGACGTGTCGGAGGTGACGGGGTTTCCCGAGATGCTGGACGGCCGGGTGAAGACGCTTCATCCGAAGATCCACGCGGGGATCCTGGCCCGCCGGGACAAGCCCGAGCACCTGGCCCAGCTCAAGGCCCAGGGGATCGGGCCGATCGATCTGGTGGCGATCGGCCTCTACCCCTTCGGGCAGACGGTGGCCAAGCCCGGGACGAGCCCAGCTGAGGCCATCGAGCAGATCGACGTCGGCGGCCCCACCATGATCCGGGCAGCGGCGAAGAACTGGGAATCGGTCGCGGTGCTCGTGGACGCTTCCCAGTACGGCCCAGTCCTGGACGAGCTGAAGCGGTCCGACGGCAAACTCTCCGATGAGACGCGGTACCGGCTGGCCCGCGAGGCGTTCCGCAGGACGGCCCAGTACGACGCCGCCATCGCGGCGTATCTGAGGAGCCCTGAGGCGGCACGACGCGAGCCGGCCGGGGCCGAGACGGCCTTCCCGTCAGTTCTCAAGCTCGAAGCGGAACTCGTC
>JACPSW010000075.1 GCA_016193045.1 Candidatus Rokuibacteriota bacterium
GCCGGGAATGGCCGGAGTGGTGGGACTGGGAGTTGGAGCTCAACCCACACCTGCTCAAGCGGATGGAGGACCGCCGCTTTACCGAGATCGACCTTCGGCAAATGCTCGAACGAGCTTCCGGCTATCACGAGGACGTCGTCGAGGGTCGGTGGGTGATCGAAACGAGGAAGAATTCATACTTGGAGGTCACGTTTCGCCATGGTCGTCCCCTGGCGGCCTATCTCTACCTCCCACGGCAGCCAGCCGACAAGAGCTATCGAACGGCGAAGGCCGAGCCCGGCTTGGTGATCGATTTCAACCGACGCGGCAAGCCAATCGGCATTGAGATCACAGCACCGGATAAGCTGTCCGCGGCTGCGCTCAACCGCGTATTGCGTCGCTTTGGTCTTCCAACCGTGACGCGCGCCGACCTGGCCCCGCTTCGAGCCGCGTGACATCGGAGGCTCTCGCCAACCTGCCGATGAAGCTGACGGTCGCCTTCGGCGCCCGCAGCTTACCGGCGCGTTGGGCAGACAAGGCGTGTTGATGTCGGGTAGCGAGCAAAGCCCAGCCATTCCCACGCCCGTGCTTAGCAGGCGGGCCGCAGCGTTCCTTGCCGCCACGTTGCTCGCCGCCCTGATCCTTGGCCTGTTCGCGCCGGTCGCCGCCGGGGCCCAGCAGACGGGTCAGGTGCGGCGGATCGGGGTGCTGATGGCGTTCGCCGAGAGCGACCCGCAAGCACAGGCCCGTGTCGCCGCGTTCCGCAAGGGGCTCCAGACGCTCGGGTGGGCGGAGGGCCGCAACATCCGCATCGACATTCGCTGGGCGACGACGTCTGACGCGCCAGCGATGCAACGATCCGCGAAGGAGCTTGTCGCGCTGCAGCCCGACCTCATTCTTTCACATAACACACCCACCACGACAACTTTGCTGCAACACACGCGCACCATCCCCATCGTTTTCGCGGTCGTTTCCGATCCGATCGGCAGCGGCTTCGTTGCGAGCTTTCCGCGGCCTGGCGGCAACGTCACCGGGTTCACCAACGTTGAGCCAACGATGGCCGGCAAGTGGCTGGAGCTGCTGAAGGAAATTGCGCCACGCGTCGCTCGCGTCGCCTTCCTCTTCAACCCGGCAACGGCACCCTATGCCGAATCTTATCTGAACCCCTTCAAAGTCGCGGCTGCGTCCCTCGGCGTGGAAGCGATTGCGGCCCCTGTTCGCAACACCGCAGAGCTCAAATCCGCCATTACAGCACAGGCACGCAGGCCGAATGGCGGTCTTGTCGTGCTGACGGACTCGTTCCTAGTCGCGCATCGCGTAGAAATCACATCGCTGGCTGCTCGTCACCGTCTTCCCGCCGTATATCCGTTTCGTTCTTTCGTAGAAGTGGGTGGGCTGCTGTCCTACGGCAATGACCTGCTCGATAGTTTTCGACGCGCGGCGACCTATGCCGATCGCATCCTCAAGGGTGCGACGCCGAACGAGCTTCCCGTCCAGGCCCCGGTACAGTTCGAGCTGCTCATCAACGTCACGACCGCGAAAGCCCTGGGCCTGACGATCCCGCGATCGCTCTTGCTGCGTGCAGACCAGATCATTGAATGAGGCAAGGCCGCCCAACAGCACGTTCGACCGGGCCGCTGGCTCGTGTTCGCTCGCCGCGGCGGGTCAACGTGAGCGTTAGCCGCCGACAGGGACTAGCTGGCGAGGTGCCAGTGTCTGGAGAGTCTGCAGCAACACAGGTATCAGAGGCCGGAGGGACTGGATCCGGTTCGTGGGGGCGACGAGAACAACGACCATCGCCGCGACGGTGCGGACCTCGTGCTCCGGCAGAAGCGACGCTAGTGGCCGGGGCAAAGATTCATCGAGGAGGATGCGCACCGGCAGTCAGCAGGTCTCTCGCGAGTTCGAGCGCAGCGACGGCCTGCTCACGGCTGGCCCCGCCGGGGTGCGGGTCAGCCCGCGCGTTAGGCCGCAGCGCGACGTACTATGGAGGCTGGATCGTGATCTACTACGACTATTACACCGACATCCCCCTCGAGACGGTGGATGCCTTCGTGTGCGAGGCGGAGATGGGTCGCCTCGTGACGGTGAGCGCGGAAGGCGTGCCCCGCATCGGCCTCTATCCGTTCGCCTACCAAGGGACCTCCATTGAGCTACACCTCAACAGAGCGGACGAGCAGCTCGCCGATCTCAAGGCTCGCTCGCGATGCCTCTTCGAAGTCGACGAGGTGCTCGCCGTGATCCCGTCCTATTGGGTCCATCCGGAAAACGCCGTCATGGCGACGGCATATCACCGCACGGTCGTCTTCGACTGCGAGGCCGGGGTGTTGGAGCATGCGGCCGTGCTGGCCGATCAGCAGATGCGGCTTCTCGCTCGCTATCAGCCGGAGGGCGGGTTTCGCCCAGTCACCCCCGACGACCCCCTGTATAGTGGAGCGATCGCGCACATCGCGGCGATCCGGCTCCAAATTGCCGATCGTCGAGCGAAGTTCAAGCTGGGCCAGAATCGTTCCCCCGAGGTGCGCGCCAAGATCGCGGGGGAGCTGCGCAAGCGAGGGCGGCCAAAGGACGGACGCGCGGCGGATGCCCTGCAATGGACGATTGACCGGGAGAACGCCAAGGGCCCCGCTGGGGAGGGATGCCGCCCGACAAGGCGCTGGAGCTGACCGCCAATAGCTCGGTAGGCGAGGAGGCGCACCGGGATTCCGCTGCAGTGCGGGAGACGCGGGTCAGGGGACCAGGACCAGCTTGCCGAACTGCTTCCCCTCCGCGAGCAGGCGCTGGGCCTCGGCGCCGTCCTTCAGGGGAAAGACCCGGTCCACGATCGGCTTGAGGGTGCCCCGGAAGAGCTGGGTCATCGCGTCGTTGAACTCCTTCCGGGTGGCCATGGTGGAGCCGATGATCCTGAGCTGGCGCCAGAAGAGCACACGGATGTCGGTCTCGCCCTTGGGGCCGGAGGTGGCGCCGCAGGTGACGAGCCGCCCGCCCTTGGCGAGGACGCGGAGCGACTGCTGCCAGGTCGCGGCGCCCACATTCTCGAGCACCACGTCCACCCCGCGCTTGCCGGTCCGTTGCCAGACCGCCCCGGCCCAGTCCTCCTTCGCGTAGTTGATGCCCTCGTCGGCGCCGAGGGCCTTGGCGCGCTCGAGCTTGTCGTCGCTCGAGGAGGTGACCCACACGCGGGCCCCGCAGAGCTTGCCGATCCCGACGGCAGCGGAGGACACGCCCCCACCCACGCCGAGGATCAGGAGGTCCTCGCCGGGGCGGAGCGCCGCCTGGGTGATGAGCATCCGCCAGGCGGTCATGTTCACGAGGATGAAGGCCGCGGCGGCCTCGTAGCCGACGTGGTCGGGGAGGCGGAGGACGTTCCGGCCTTCAACGACGACATATTCGGCCAGCCCTCCCACGCGATGCTCGCCGATGATCCCGAAGGCGTCGCAGAGGGGATCCTCTCCGCGGAGGCAGTACTCGCAGCGGCCGCAGGTCAGGTTCGGGTTCACCGCCACGCGTTCGCCGGCCTTCACGCCCTCGACGTCCGTGCCGACCTCCACCACGTCGCCGGCGACGTCGGAGCCGGTCCAGAATGGCAGCGGCGTGTGGAGCATGGGCAGGCCGTTGCGCACCCAGAGGTCCAGGTGGTTCAGCGCGACCGCCCGCACCTTGACGAGCACCTCGCCGGGCCCGATCTTGGGCTCGGGGACGTCCTCGTACCTCAGGACCTCGGGCCCACCAAACTGCCTGAACAGCAGGGCCTTCAAGGAACGAGCACGAGCTTGCCGAACTGGGCGCGGCTCTCCATCAGGCGCTGCGCCTCGGCGGCGTCTTTCAGCGGGATGACGCGGTCAACCACGGGCTTGATCTTGCCCGCCTCGACCAGCCGCAGCCCTTCTAGCAGCTCCGCCTTCGAGCCCTGGTGCGAGCCCAGGAGCGACAGCTGCTTGTTGAAGAGAAAGCGCAGGTCCGTCTTGGCCTCGAAGCCCGTGGTGTTCCCGCAGATCACGAGGCGGCCGCCCCAGTTCATGGCGGCGATGGAGCGCTCCCAGGTGGCCTGGCCCACGTGTTCGAAGACCACCTCCACGCCCTTCTTGTTGGTGATCTTCCGGACCTCGGCCACCACGTCCTGGCTCGCGTGGTTGATCGCGTGGTCGGCGCCGAGGGCCTTGGCCTTCTCGCACTTGGCGTCGGTGCCCGCCACGGCGATGACGCGGGCGCCGATGAGCTTGCCGATCTGGATGGCGATGCTGCCGATGCCGCTCCCGGCGCCCCAGACGAGGACGTCCTCGCCGGGGAGGAGCCGGGCCCGCGTCACCAGCATGTGCCAGGCGGTGAGGAGCACGAGGGGGATGGACGCCGCCTCCTCCCACGAGAGCCGGGCGGGCTTGGGGACCGCGTTCGCCTCAGGGATCCTGGCGTACTCGGCGTGGGCGCCGTCGAGCGGCCCCGTCTGGAACCCCCAGATCTTGAAGTACCGGCAAAAATATTCCTGCCCCCGCGTGCAGGCCTCGCAGATCCGGCACGAGATCGAGGGATGGACCACGATCTCCTGGCCGACCTTCACCGACGCGACTTCGCCCCCGACCGCGGTGACGACGCCGGCGGCGTCGCTCCCGGAAATATGCGGCAGGTCGAACTTCATCCCCGGCAGCCCCTGGCGGGCCCAGAGGTCGTTGTAGTTGCAGCCCGCGGCCTTGACCTGGATGACGACGTCGCGGGATCCCGGCTTGGGCTCGGGGACGTCCTCGTACTTCAGGATCTCCGGCCCGCCGTGCTGATGAAAGACGCTGGCTTTCATGAATGCGTTCCTCCGTTTATCGTCCTCGAAATTCCGCGCGCTTCTTCTGGGCCCCGGCCTGGAGCCCCGCGATCCGATCTTCCGACAGCAGCACGGGGGCGGCTTCGGCCCCCTCCCACTCGAGCCATGCGCCGATCTCGCGCCAGTAGGTGCCGTTGATGGCGCGCTTGGCGGCCTGGACGGCCAGCGGCGCATTGGCCGCGATCTCGTCGGCCAGCTCTGTCGTTGTCGCCCAGAGATCTCCCGCCGGCACCACCGCGTTGACCAAGCCGATCCTGAGCGCCTCGGCGGCGTCGATCCGGCGGGCGGAGTAGATCAGCTCCTTGGCCTTGCCGACGCCGACCGTGCGGGGCAGCCGCTGGGTCCCACCCATATCGGGCACGATGCCGACCTGCGCCTCGGGGATCGAGAAGACCGTGCCCTCGGCGGCCAGGCGGATGTCGCAGCAGAGTGCTAGCTCGAGCCCGCCGCCGATGCAGCAGCGCTGGATGGCGGCGATCACGGGGACCCGGCAGGCCTCGAGGCGCGAGAAGCAGGCCTGGAGGTGGGCCACGTGCTCCCGGATGTGCGCGAGCGCCTGGGCAGGCGAGAGGTCCGCGGGCAGGCTGAGCGTGCTGCCGGCCTTGAGGTCGAGGCCGGCGCAGAACGCCCCGCCGGCGCCCGTCAGGATCACCACGCGGACATCCGCGCTGGCGTCGAGGGCCTCGGCCGCCTGGCGGATGTCCTCCCACATCTCGAAGTCGAGGGCGTTGAGCCGGTCGGGCTTGTTCAGCGTGAGGACGGCGACGGGCGCCTTGATCTCGAGCTGCACCTTGTCGGTCATGGTCGGCTCCCTCGGTTCCACATTCGCGATAGGTGTTTACTACGTGAAGTCCGGTTGGGCAAGTCCTTTCTGCCTGTGGACGCGGGGCTGCAGAGGAGACCTAGGCGCGCATTATTTACGAACGGCGATGGTGCGACCGGGCGGGTGGCGCAGGGTGCAGCCCCCGCGGGGCCGCGCGCAGTGGGCCCCCCTCGTCCCGTCCGCCGCGCGCAGCGCGGCGTTCGGGCGAGTGGACTCCCCACCCGTTGTCAAGCAGTTTGTGCGAGCGGCTGCCGCCGACTCGGGTCATAACAAGTTTGGGTCCGCAACATCGCCATGAGCATCGCCAGCAGCCGATCCACGACGCCGCGCA
>JACPSW010000076.1 GCA_016193045.1 Candidatus Rokuibacteriota bacterium
CGCCTCCTCGGGCGATTCCCCCGCCCGCGCCCCGCCGCCCGGCAGCTCCCACGAGTCGTCCCGCGTCAGGTGGCGGAACTGCCGCACCAGCACGATGTGCTCGGGGTCCACGAAGGGGACCACGCCGACCGTCACCCCCACCGCCAGCACCGGGTAGGTTTCCTCGCGCCCGGTGGGGAGGCGCCAGACATCCTCCCTCAGCGTCAGCTTGCCGCGTGAGTGAATCGGGGTGGAGCGGACGAACGTCCACGATCCTCGGCTCATGGCTTCGATCCTCCTTACTGGCCTCTCACTAAGATAGCAGGTACGGATCGGGCGGTGGAATCGAGCGGCGCGCGCGATTCCGGCGGGGCACGGGCGTGGCGACAGCCCGGGGTGCCCGTGCCCAGATGGTGATTTGACAGGAGGAGGGCCCGCCGGTATCGTTACTCCCGGGATGGCGCGCGACAAACACATTGACGGGCTGATGGAGAAGCTGCTCAAGGACACATTGACGGGCTGATGGAGAAGCTGCTCAAGGCGGTCGAGTGCTCGCTGGCCGCGTCCCAGGCCGCCCGGGAGACCGTCGAGGAGATCCTCAAGCGGGGCGCCGACACGGCGATCTTCTTCGCCGGCGCTGCGGATCATCCCAAGACTCCCCAGGGCGCAGAGATCCAGCTCACCCCTCAGGATCGGGAGTTCCTCCGCACGCTGTCCATCCGCCCCGATTCCCCCTGAGCGTCATGCGGGGGCTTTTGTTTCTGGGGGCGCTTCTTCTTCTCCTCGTCGTCCTGTGGCCGATGGCGCGGCGCGTCCTGCTTCCACCCGCCGGGCGGCCGCGGGCGATTCGGGACGAGCTCGTGAAAGACCCGGTCTGCCAGACCTACGTCCTCCGGTCCCGCGCCGTGAGCCGCGAGGCGGGGGGAACGACCCACTACTTCTGCAGCCGGGAGTGCGCGGAGCGCTTTTCCGAGTAGCCGATGGCGTTGCACCCGGATCCCTACCGCGCCCCCGATCGCCAGCTCGATCCCCTCAAGATGGTCGAGGGCCTGGAGAACCGCGGACGGACGCCGACCCAGGTCCGGCTCCGGCGGCGGTTCCTGGCGTTTGCGGGGATCCGGCCGGGCTGGAAGGTGCTGGAGGTCGGGAGCGGCAGCGGGGTCGTCTGCCGCGATGTGGCCGCGCTGGTCGGCGACCCGGGGCGGGCGATCGGCGTCGATCCGAGCCGCGTCTTCGTGCGCGAGGCGCGGCGGCTGGCGCGCAGGAGCGGGCTCGGTTCCCGGGTGCGCTTCGAAGTCGGAGACGGCAGGCGTCTCCGCTTCCGCGACGGCACGTTCGACGCGACGCTGGCCGTGACCGTGCTCCTGCACGTGCCCGATGCCGATCGGCTCCTCAGGGAGATGATCCGTGTCACGCGGCCCGGAGGGATCGTGGCCGTGCAGGATCAAGACTTTGGCACCCTGGCGCTCGACCATCCGGACCCGGCCCTCACCCAGCGGATCCTCGAGGGCGTGGCGAGGAAGATCTACGCGGATCCCTGGAGCGGGCGCACCCTCCCCCGGACGCTCTCCTCTCTCGGCCTCGACTCCGTGCGCCTGCTCACCGACGTGTATCAGGACACCACCTTTGAGCCGTGGACCCGCGCCTTTCTCCTGCGCCGCGCCGAGAACGCGGTGAAGTGGAAGATCGTCAGCGAGCGGCAGGCCGAGCGCTGGCTGGCGGGGATCGAAGCCCGCGCGTACGCGAAGACCTTTCTCATGACGCTGAATTTCTACGGCGTCGTCGGGGCGAAGCCTCCGGAGCCCCTCCGGTGAGGGCGCTCCCCCTCGTGTTGGCCGCGGCGGCGCTGCTGCTTCCGCGGCCGGGTGCGGCGGGTCCGGCCTTCGACGGGCCGGCGGCCTTCGCCCACGTGGAGCGGCTCGTCGGATTCGGACCGCGGCCGTCGGGATCCCGGGCCCTCGCCCGCGCCCGGCAGTACATCGTGAGCGAGCTCAAGCGGGCCGGGGCCCGGGTCCGCGAGCAGCCCTTCACGGCTCAGACGCCCGACGGGCCGATCCGGATGGTCAACGTCATCGCCGAGCTGCCCGGCCGGCGGCCCGAGGTGATCCTGGTGGGCGGCCACTACGAAACGAAGTTCTTCCCCAATTTCGCCTTCGTGGGGGCCAACGACGGGGGATCCAGCAGCGGGCTTCTCCTGGAGCTGGCCCGGTCGCTCGCCCGGCGGCCACGGGAGCTCACGTACTGGATCGTGTTCTTCGACGGGGAGGAAGCGCGGCGCGAGTGGAGCGCCACCGACGGGATCTACGGCTCCCGTCACCTCGCCGGGTCGCTTCAGCGCGAGGGCCGCGCCCCGCAGCTCAAGGCCGTGGTCGTGGTGGACATGATCGGCGATCGTCGGCTCAACATCCGGCGCGAGGCGGCCTCCACCCCGTGGCTCACGGACCTCCTCTGGGGGAGCGCCCGGCGGCTCGGTCATCAAGCTCATTTCCTGAACGAGACCCTGGCCGTGGAGGACGACCATGCGCCGTTCCTCCGGGCGGGGATTCCCTCGGCGCTCCTGATCGACTTCGACTACGAGCCCTACTGGCACACGCCCGAGGACACGCTGGACAAACTCTCCCCGCAGAGCCTCCAGGTCGTGGGGGACGTCCTGCTTGACGCGCTCCCCGCGCTGGAGACGCTCCTGCTCCGCGGCGGGCCGGGAGGCCCCGCGCGATAACCTAAAGCGCATTATTCACGAAAGGCGATGGCGCGACCGGGCGGGTGGCGCAGGGTGCAGTCCCCGCGGGGGCTGCGCCCTGCGACAGGCCCCGCCCGCCGCAGGCGACGATCGTTCGTGAATAATCCAAGCTAAAGTCCTTCCGGGGTTTGCGTCCCCGTGATTTATAATGATGCGCCGGATCGAGGGACTATGCGCGCGCCGCTCACACTTCTCGTCTTCGGCCTGGTGGCGGTTCTGGGGGCTCCGTCGGCTCTCGCCGCGACCGGGGAACGTGTGATCGTCACCTCGTTGTCGAAGGAGCTCGTCGGTCTCCTCGCAAAGGTCGCCCGGCCTGAGGCGCTTCTGAGCCGTATCCCGAAGACCATCCCCGACGTCCAGTCGAAGCTCGAGACCCGGTGGGACAACTTCGCCAAGACCAATTACACCGGGGCCCGGGAGGCGGCCGAGCGGTCTCGGGCCGCAGCCAGGTAGCGGAACCCTGTTGGCACTGGCGTGTCATCATGGCATCCATGATCCCCTTCTTATCACGCCTGGATCGTGTAACTATTTGGGTTTTCTTGTTTCCTGTGGTGGTTTTGGGTTTGCATGACGTGGGTGCCTGATGAGTGCGAAAATCCTGTTGGCTGACGACGACCCGGCTGTCTGCCAGTTCGTGGAGGTGATCCTGAAGCAGGCGGGCTACGGCGTCGTGAGGGCCGCCGACGGCGACGAGGCCATGGACCGGGTGCGCCAGTCGCCCCCGGACCTGATCCTCCTGGATGTCCTCATGCCGGGGCGTGACGGCCTGGACGTGCTCCGGTCGCTCCGCCAGAACCCCGAGACCTCCCAGATTCCCGTGATCATGCTCACGCAGAAGGCCCAGGTCGAGGACCGGGTGAAGGGGCTCGAGGGGGGGGCCGACGACTACGTGCCCAAGCCGTTCGTGCCCCAGGAGCTCCTGGCGCGCATCCGGACCCTTCTCAGGCGGAGCGAGCAGGTGCGCGCCCTCGGGCCGCTCATGGGCGTGCTGGGGGAGTGGTTCTCGGTCCAGGGGATCGAGCAGCTCGGCCACGAGCTGGAAACGGCGCGCGAAATCCAGTTCCGCCTCCTCCCGCCGGCCCTGCCCAACCTGGCCGGGGTGGAGGTCGGCGCGGCCCTGGCGCCGACCAAGAGCGTGGGCGGGGATTTCTATGACTTCATCCCCATGCCCGGCGGAGTCGGCTTCGCCATCGGCGATGTGTCGGGGAAAGGCATCCCGGGGGCCCTGCTCATGGTCATGGTTCGTTCGCTCCTGCGCGCCACCGCATGGGAGCTGGACGCTCCGGGAGAAATCGTCCGCCGATTGAACCGGTTTCTCCACCGCGACCTCCCTCCCTCGATGTTCGTGACCATGGTATTCGGCGTGCTGAGCCTCGGTGGCGGCCGTCGGTTGAGCCTGGCCAACGCCGGGCATGTCAATCCCCTCCTGCTGCGGCCCGGCGAGCCGCCGCGCGTCCTGGAGGTCGGCGGGCCGGTGCTGGGCGCCTTCGAGGATGCCAAGTACCCGCAGGAGGAACTGCTGCTGGAGGCGGGGGACCAGGTCGTCCTCTACACCGACGGACTGGTGGAGGCCGCCGACGCCGCGGGAGCGGCGCTGGGCGTGGAGGGTCTCGCCGCCCTGATCGAGTCGCGCCGCGCCGAGCCGCCCGGGGCGGTTGCCCAGGCCGTGCTGGCCGAGGTGCAGGGCCGGGGCAGAGGCGTGAGCCGGGACGACCTCGCGCTCCTGATCCTGCGAGCTTCGGGCGGCCTGGTCGACGAGGCGAGCCGAAGTTGATGGCTGAGGCCGCCCGCGTGTCGAAGATCCTCGTCGTGGACGACAATGCCGACAACGTGGAGCTGGCGCGGGCGGTCGTGGAAGCGGCCGGATATACGGCGGTGTGCGCCTCCGACGGGATCGAGGCGCTGGAGCGCGTCAAGGAGTCGGCGCCCGACCTGATCCTGCTGGACGTCATGATGCCGCGGCTCGACGGGATGGGCGTGCTCCAGAAGCTCCGGGAGAACCCGGGCACCGCTCAGATCCCCGTGATCATGCTGACCGCCAAGGCGGCGGTGGCCGACCGGGTCGCCGGACTCACGCAGGGTGCCGACGACTACGTGCCCAAGCCCTTCGAAGCCGCCGAGCTCATGGCCCGGATCCACACGCTCCTCAAGCGCAGCGAAAAACTCCGCTACCTGAACCCGCTGATGGGCGTGCTCGGCGACTGGTTCTCGGAGCGCGGGGTGGAGCGGCTCTCGCGGGAGCTCGAGGTGGCCCGCGAGATCCAGATGTCCCTCCTCCCCAAGGTGCCGCCGCCCATCCACGGGATCGAGCTCGGGGCCGTGCTCTTCTCGTCGGAGACCGTCAGCGGGGACTTCTACGACTTTTTGCCCATGCCGGACGGGCGCCTGGGGATCTCCGTGGGAGACGTGTCCGGCAAGGGGATTCCGGCCGCGCTCCTCATGGTCATGGTGCGCACCCTCTTCCGGGTCACCGCGTCGGACGGCGATCCTCCGGCCCAGGTGCTCTCCCGCCTGAACCACTACCTCTGCCGGGATATCCCGCCCTCGATGTTCGTCACCATGTTCTTCTGTCTCCTCGGGCCCGACCGGCAGCTGGTCTACGGCGATGCCGGTCACGTCAAGCCGATCCTGCTGCGGCCCGGCGAGCCGCCGCGCGTGCTCGAGGCCGAAGGGACGATTCTGGGTGTGATGGAGGAGGCGGAGTTCGACGAGCGCCGGGTTCAGCTGACCCCGGGCGATCTGCTCGCGCTGTGCACCGACGGGGTGGTGGAGTCCGTCGGGCCGGACGGCGGCATGCTCGGCAGCGAGGGCTTCTGCGCCCTCCTCGAGGCCAACCGCCACAAACCCCCTCAGGCCATCGCCGAGGCCATCGCGGGCGAAATCCGGAAGAGCCCGGGTCCCCTGCGTGACGACCTCACGCTCCTGGTCCTCCGGGCCTAGCGAAGTTTTGGAGACCATGGCTCCCCTGCTATACTCGGAAAATGCTGGGGCGACCCCGAGCGTGACGATCCGATGAGGGACGGGGGTCCGGAGGGCACCTTCGTGCTGACCAGCGAGCCGCAGCACCTGGCTCGCCTGCGAGACTGGCTCCGGGGGGAGCTCACGCGCCTGAAGGTGGAGAATCAGGAGCAGTTCGGTCTCCAGGTGGCGGTGGGGGAGATCTGCTCGAATTCCATCCGGCACGCGTATGCCGGGCTCGGCGGCAAGCCGATCCACGTCTCGGTGCAGGGGAGCGAGGACCGGCTGGTCATCGAGGTGCGGGACTTCGGGAAGAAGTTCGATCCCGAAGCGTACCGGCCGCCCGACTTCGAGGCGGTGCCCGAGGGCGGGATCGGCCTCCACCTGGTGCGGCAGTTCGTGGACGAGCTCTCGTACGACGTGACCCAGGAGCAGGGGACACGCTGGACACTTGTGAAGTATCGGAGGAGGGGATGATGGAGATCCAGGTCGCGCAGTCGCAGGACGTTACCGTCGTGGTTCCGACGGGTGACCTCGATATGGGAGCCGCCGACCAGGTTCGGCGGGTCCTGACCGAGCTCATCGACAAGGGGCAGCTCAAGCTGGTCATGGACCTCGGCGGTGTCGGGTACATTGACAGCTCAGGGCTCGGCACGCTGGTGGCGGCGATGAAGCAGGCGCGCGCCGCCGGCGGTAACCTCAAGCTCTGCGCCCTCCAGGACGATGTCCGGTCGATTTTCGAGATGACCCGCCTGATCAAGGTGATGTCCGTTCACCCCACCCGCCAGGAAGCCGTCGCATCGTGGGGATAGTCCCGCCGGCGCGCCGAGGGTCCCGCCGAGCCGGTTCGGAGCGGTGAGACCTCCGGGTCTGCCCGCCGACCGGCGCTCCCCTCTCGTCGAGATCGTCATCGGGCTCGCGCTGCTGGGCGGCCTCACCCTCTTCTTCCTCCCCGCCTACTCCCCCCTCGCCCTCGCCTTCGTGGCGCTCGTCGCTCTTCGACACGGCGCGCGCGAGGCGCTGGCCGCGGCGGTCTGCGCCTGGGGACTCCTTCTGGCTCTGGCTTTCGCGCGGCCGCGCGGTTCGGGGATGGCGATCCTCCGCACGACGGAAACGTACGTCATCCTCTGCCTCCTCCTGGCGGGGGGGATCGGCTTCGGCGCCATCGGTCTCGCCCACCGGCGCGCGCTCCACGCGCTTCGGGACCGGGTCAACGAGCTCGAGCTCGAGCTGGCGGATCAGGGGGTGAGGCTGCTGGTCGCCATCGAGGAGAAGCAGGAGCTCGAGCAGCGCCTGGCCCAGAACCGCTCCCCCGGCTCGCGCCCCTGACCCCCGAGTGAACCTCCCCCTCGGCCGATGCACCCGCGCTCCCGGCGGCGGTAGCCGACTCCGGGACCCGGAGGGGCTCTTGGTGCTGGGGCTCCTCCTGCTGCTCGCGGCCGGCATCCTGTACCCGCTCCTCCAGGTGCTCTCCGTGGCGGTGGCGGGCGACGCCGGGGGATTCACGCTCCGGCATCTCGTCGCCTTCTTCCGGCGCCCCCTCTTTCTGGAATCCCTGCTCAACACGCTGGCGACGGGCTTCCTGGCGGTGCTCTTCGGGAGCGTGGTCGGTGTGCCGCTGGCGTTCCTGACGGTGCGCCACGTGTTCCCGGGGAAGGCCGTCCTCCAGACGCTCGGTTTGCTGCCCCTCGTGATCCCGCCCTTCGTCGGGGCGGTGGCCTTCCAGCAGATCCTCGGGCGCAGCGGGCTGGTGAACCTGTGGCTCCTCGAGACGTTCGGCACGAGCCTCCCGCTGATGGAAGGCCTCAGGGGCGTGGTGCTGGTCCAGACCCTTCACTACTTCCCGTTCATCATGGTCAACACCGCCGCCGCCCTGGTGGGAGCGGACCCGTCGCTCGAAGAGGCTGCCCAGAACCTGGGCGCGTCCGGCTTTCGTCTGTTTCGCCGCGTGCTCCTTCCCGTCGCGCTGCCCGGATACGCGGCGGGCGCCCTCATCACGTTTATTCGCGTCATCGATGATCTGGGCACGCCCCTCATGCTGAACTACACCACGCTGCTGGCGCCCCAGGCCTATCTCCGCGTGACGACCGTCGGGCTCACGGATGTTGACGGCTACGTCATTTGCGTGATTCTGGTGGTGCTGTCGGTGCTGGCGCTGTGGGGCTTCAAGGCGGCCCTCGGGCTGTCGGAGTACGCCGCGCTTCAGCGGAGCGCCGAGGCCGAGCCGCGGCGGCTCAGCGGGGCCGGGGCCCTGGCGGCGTGGCTGATGGCCGCCGCGCTCCTGGGGCCCGCGCTGCTCCCGCACGTGGGGATCTTCCTCCTGTCGTTCTCCAAGGTGTGGAGCCTCTCCCTCCTGCCCACCGTGTACACCCTCGGCAACTACGAGGAGATCCTCTTTCGCACGCCGGGCTTCATCTGGAACACCCTCCGCTACGCCCTCCTGGCTGCGGCCGCGGACGTGGCGCTCGGCGCGGCGATCGCCTGGCTGCTCCTCCGCGGGAGCGTCCGCGGCCGGGGCTGGCTCGACGTCATCGCCACGATGCCCCTGGCGATCCCCGGCGTCGTGCTCGCGGTGGGTTACCTTCGCGTGTTCCATGGCTGGAATTTTCCCGGCCTCGGCGAGCCCCTGACGGCCACGTGGCTCATCC
>JACPSW010000119.1 GCA_016193045.1 Candidatus Rokuibacteriota bacterium
AGGTGTCCCCGAGGATCTCCCGGAGCGCCTCGGGGCGGAGGGCCCAGTTGAGCTGCTCGGCCTTGCGCCCCGGCCCCGGCAGCGCCAGGTGCCAGAGCATCTTCTGGGCGTACGGGGGGAGCTCGGCGCGGAAGCGCCGGACGAGCTCCGCCGTGGCTACTCCCATCGCGGGGTGGGGCGCGCGCTCCTCCTCCTCCTTGGTCACCACGACCACGACGAGCCGCCCGTGGGGGTAGCGGGAGGCGAGGAGCCCCGCGAGCGTCCGGGCGATCTCCGGCTCCTGGTAGGCAGGGACCAGATGAAGGAAGGTCGGCGCCCCCTCGTCGTCCTCCAGGGCCGCCTCGGTGGGGAGCCGCTCGAGCGCCCCGTAGGCCGCCTTGACGAAGCCGACGGTGGTGAGCATCCCCTTCCAGTCGATCAGAAGCTTGAGAGCGGCCCGGAAATTGAAGAGGAAGGCGATCGCGAAGAGGAGCGGCGTCAGGTCCACCTCAGCGATTCTCCTCGGGGAACTTCAGGACCTTCTCGCCCGGCCGGACCATGCCCAGGTCCTCGCGGGCGATCTGCTCGACCAGCGCGGGGTCCTCGCGCAGGCGGTCCACGGTCCGGTTGAGCCGGTCGGCTTTGGCGCGGAGCACGTGGATCTCCCGCTCGAGCGCGTCCACCTCCTGCTTCAGCTGCCAGACCCTCACGGCCCCGGCGCCCCCGAAGACGAGAAGTCCCGCGGCCGCGAGCCCGAGGGCCGCGCCGGTCAGCGCCCGGCGCTTCACGGCGCTCTTCGGGCGAAGAGGGCGCGGCCGGGCCAGGAGGCGGCCTCCCCCAGCTCCTCCTCGATCCGGAGGAGCTGGTTGTACTTGGCCGTGCGCTCGCCGCGGGCCAGCGACCCCGTCTTGATCTGCCCCGCGTTCACGGCGACCGCCAGGTCGGCGATGAAGGCATCCTCGGTCTCGCCCGAGCGGTGGGAGATGACGGTGCCGTAGCCCGCGCGCTTAGCCAGCTCGACGGCCTCCAGGGTCTCGGTCAGCGTCCCGATCTGGTTCACCTTGATCAGGACGGCGTTGGCGACCCCCTTCTTGATCCCCTCCTGGAGAATCGCCGGGTTCGTCACGAAGATGTCGTCGCCGACCAGCTGGACGCGCGCCCCGAGCCTGCGGGTGAGCGCGGTCCACCCCTCCCAGTCCTGCTCGGCCAGGCCGTCCTCGATGGAGCAGAGCGGGTAGCGGTCGAGGAGCGACTCGTAGAAGGCGATCATCTCCGCCGAGGTCAGCTCCTTGCCCTCGGCCCTGAACCGGTAGCGCCCGCCGCGGAAGAACTCGCTGGCGGCCGCGTCGAGGGCGAGCAGGACGTCTTCCCCCGGCCGGTAGCCGGCGCGCTCGATGGCTTGAAGGAGCAGATCCAGGGCGGCGGTGGTGGAGCCAAGCGCGGGGGCGAAGCCGCCCTCGTCGCCGACGCCGGTCGAGAGCCCCTTCTCGCGCAGGAGCCCCTTGAGGGCGTGAAAGACCTCGGCGCCGGTGCGGAGTGCCTCGGAGAAGCTCTGGGCGCCCGCCGGCACCAGCATGAACTCCTGGATGTCGAGGCCGCTGTCGGCGTGGACGCCGCCGTTCAGGACGTTCATGAGCGGCACGGGCAGAAGGCGCGCCCCGGCGCCGCCCAGGTACTGGTAGAGGGGGAGCCCCGCCTCGTCGGCCGCGGCGCGCGCCACCGCCAGGGAGACGCCGAGGAGGGCGTTGGCGCCAAGCGCCGACTTGTTGGGGGTGCCGTCCAGCTCGAGGAGCGCCCGGTCCACCGCCGCCTGCTCGGTCGCTTCCATCCCATCGATCTCGGGGGCGATCACTTCGATCACGTTGGTCACCGCACGGCGCACACCCTTGCCGCCGTAGCGCTTGGCGTCGCCGTCCCTCAACTCCACGGCCTCACGGGTTCCGGTGGACGCTCCGGACGGCACCGCCGCGCGACCGAAGCCCCCGCTTTCCAGGACCACCTCCACCTCCACGGTGGGATTGCCCCGGGAGTCGAGGATCTCGCGCGCGTGAATCTCGCTGATGGCCGACACTTACGATCTCCGCTGGAAGATGAAATCGGCCAGCGCCCGGATGGGCTCGGCGCAATCGCCAAGAGGCTGGAGCGCCGCCTTGGCATCCTCGATCAGCGACTTGGCCTTGAGCCGGGACGCCTCGAGACCGAACTGCTCCGGGTAGGTCACCTTCTTCTTCCGCCGGTCGCTGCCGGCCGTCTTCCCGAGCTCCTCGAGGCTCCCCTCCACGTCCAGGATGTCGTCCACGATCTGAAACGCGAGGCCGAGGTGCGTGCCGGCCTCACGAATCGCGGTGAGCGCGGGAGCGGACGCCGCTGACAGCATCGCCCCGCTGACGAGAGAGGCGCGGATGAGGGCGGCGGTCTTGTGGCGGTGGATGTACTCCAGCGTCTCGGCATCCACCGACTTCCCCTCGGACTGGATGTCCACCACCTGCCCGCCGATCATGCCAAAGGTGCCGGCCGCGGCGGCGACCTCCCTCACCACGTCGAGGGAGGCGTGCTCGGCGAGGAGGCCGAAGGCGAGCGTGAGGAGGGCATCCCCTGCCAGGATCGCGATGGCTTCCCCGTACACCTTGTGGTTGGTAAGGCGGCCCCGGCGGTAGTCGTCGTCGTCCATGGCCGGCAGGTCGTCGTGGATCAGCGAGTAGGTGTGGATGAGCTCGAGGGCGCACGCGGCGGGCAGGACACGCTCCATCTTGCCGCCGACGGCCTCGGCGCCCGCGATGACGAGGATGGGACGGAGGCGTTTGCCACCCGCGAAGACGCTGTAGCGCATCGCTTCGTGGATCACGGCGGGCGGGGCGTCCTTGGGGGGGAGATAGCGATCCAGGGCGGCGTCAACCTCCCGCCGCAGCTCCGCGAGGTACGCGGCGAGGTCGAAGCTCACTTCCCCTCTTCCGCCCCGCTCTCGAGGCTCCAGGGCTGGGTCTTGAGGAGGCCGGTCTCGTCCTTGGTCAGCAGCTCGATCTTCCGCTCCGCCTCCTCCAGATACTTGGCGCAGCTCCGGGCCAGGCGGATGCCCTCTTCGAAGGCCTTGAGCGACTCGTCCAGGGGCAGGTTGCCGGACTCCAAGGTCTGGACGATCTCCTCCAGCCGGGCGAGGGCGTCTTCAAACTTGAGGTCGGTCATCGCGCTCCCTCACCTCGGTCACACGGGCTCCCAGCGTCCCCTCGTGCAGCAGCACCTCGATCTCGCTTCCGGCTCCGACCTGACGCCTCGACCGCACGATTTCGCCGGAGGGGAGCCGCGTCAGGCTGTAGCCCCGTCGGAGGACCGCGAGCGGCGAGAGGCTGTCGAGCTGGCCCACCGCTGTCCTCAAACGGTGACGCACCCGCTCCGCCGAATGCCTGATCCCCGAAGAAAGACGCCCGTCCAGCTGTTCGAGCAGCGTCGTGGTGCTCGAAATCCTAGCCAACGGGCTATGGGAAAGCAAGGAATTTGTCGCCAGGAGCGCGCGGTGACGGGCCTCCCGCCGCGCGGCCGTGAGCCCGGCTGCAAGCCGGGCCGCCAGATCGTCGAGCCGGCGCTCGAGGTCCCGGACCGGCCGGGCCGGGTCCGTCAGGACTCGCCGCCGCGCCAGGGACTCCACCCGCTCGCGGTGCCGCGCGATCCGCTGGATCACGACACGCTTCAGCCGATCGTACAGGTCGGCCACGAGCTCCGCCACCGCCTCCTTCTCCTCCACGACCAGCTCGGCCGCTCCGGACGGCGTGGGAGCCCGCAGATCGGCCACGAAGTCCGCGATGGTGACGTCGGTCTCGTGGCCCACCGCCGAGATGATCGGAACCTTGGAGTGGGCGATGGCCCGGGCCACCGCCTCCTCGTTGAAGGCCCAGAGGTCCTCCAGCGAGCCGCCACCGCGCGCGATGATGATCACGTCGAGGTTGCCGAGGCGGTTCAGATCCTGGATACCGCCGACGATCTCCCCGGCCGCCTCCTCGCCCTGGACGCGCACCGGGGCGATCACGATGTGGAGGTCGGCGAAGCGGCGGGAGATGATCTGGAGGATGTCCCGGATCGCCGCCCCGCCGGGGGACGTGACGATGCCGAGCTTGCGCGGGAAGCGGGGGAGCGGGCGCTTGCGCGCGGGGGCGAAGAGCCCCTCGGCGGCCAGCTTCGCCTTGAGCTGCTCGAAGGCGAGCTGCAGCGCGCCGAGCCCCTTGGGCTCCAGGAGCTCCACCACGAGCTGGTACTCGCCGCGCTGGGCGTAGAGGTCCAGCCCCCCGAAGGCGAGGACGTGGAGGCCGTCCTCGGGCTCGAAGCGGACGCGGCGCGCCTTGCCCTTGAAGAGCACCGCCTTGAGCGAGGCCGTCTCCTCCTTGAGCGTGAAGTAGGCGTGGCCGGCGTTCGACACGCGGAAGTTGGAGATCTCGCCCTCGACCCAGAAGGCGGGGAACTCGGCCTCCAGGCGCTCCTTGATCCGCGCCGTCAGCTCCGACACCGTCCAGACGTGCCGATCGTCCGTCATATCGGCGAGTCCTGCTGACGTGACGACGGGAGGCGGCGGACGGGGAGCCCCGCGGCGCGGAGCGGACCGCCTGCAAGCGCAGGAGTTCGGCGATGGCCGGGCAAGCGATGTGAGATTCCGGGCGGGCGGGAGTGAGCACCGTGGGGCTGACCGCCGACAGGACCCGTCGTCACGTCAGTTGACTCCGAGGTGGCGGCGGGCGGCCTGGAGGGTGTTCTTCATGAGCATGGCCACCGTCATCGGGCCGACGCCGCCCGGGACCGGCGTGATGGCGCGAGCCCGCTTGGAGGCCGACTCGAACTCCACATCCCCCACGAGCTTGCCGCTCTCCAGGCGGTTGATCCCGACGTCCACGATCACCGCGCCCTCGCGCACCATGTCGCCCGTGATGACCTGGGGGCGGCCCGCCGCCACGCACAGCACCTCGGCCCGGCGCGTGTGGGCCGCCAGGTCGCGGGTGCGCGTGTGGCACATGGTCACGGTCGCGTGGCGGGCCAACAGCAGCTGGGCCAAGGGCTTCCCGACGATGCGGGAGCGCCCGACCACCACCGCCTCGGCGCCCTTCAGCTCGACGCCGTAGTGATCCAGGATCTCCATGACCCCGGCCGGCGTGCACGGGAGCACGCGGGGAGTCCCGGCCAGCAGGTGGCCCAGGTTCATGGGGTGGAAGCCGTCCACGTCCTTCTCCGGCGCGATCGCCGCGATCGCCTCGTCCTCGTCGCACCCTCCGGGGAGGGGGAGCTGGAGCAGGATGCCGTGGATGGCAGGGTCGGCGTTCAGCCGCCGGAGGAGCCCGAGGAGATCCACCTGGGAGAGCCCCTCTGGAGAGACAAAGTCGCGCGAGGCGATCCCCACCTCGGCAGCCATCTTCTTCTTGTTGGCGATGTAGATCTTCGAGGGCGGGAACTCCCCGACCAGGACCACGGCCAACGTCGGGGCCGCCCCGGTCCGTTCTTTGAGCGCCGAGACTCCCGCCTTCACCTCGGCGACCACCTTCTGGGCCACGAGCTTGCCGTCCAGGATCTGGGCCATGCTCACGTTGGTCTTCCCCCCCTCACCTTCATCCTCTCCCCCGCTGGGGGAGAGGGCGGGGTGAGGGGGCCAGAGACAGGGTGAGATAGGCGCAGGAAGCGTGCGTCGAAGCTCAGCCCCTCACGCCGGCAGCGGGGCCCGGATCCGCCGGATCTCGAGCGCCTTGCCGCTCTCGGCGTCGATCCGCACGAGCGCTCCGTGGAGGGCGGTGGGTCCCTTGGCGGGCTCGAACCGGTTCGGCATCTGGGAGAGGAACCGCTGGATGGCCAGCTCGCGGGCCACGCCGATGACCGAATCCACCGGCCCCGTCATCCCCAGATCGGTGATGTAGGCCGTCCCTCGCGGAAGGATCCGCTCATCGGCCGTCTGGACGTGGGAGTGCGTGCCGAGGACCGCGCTGGCGCGGCCGTCCAGGTACCAGCCCATGGCCTGCTTCTCGGACGTGGCCTCGCCGTGCATGTCCACGACGATGATCGCGGTCTCCTCCCGGAGGCGCGCCACCTCCTCGTCGGCCTTGCGGAACGGGCAGTCGATGGTGGGGAGGAAGACGCGCCCCATGAGATTCAGGACGGCGACCTTGTGGGGGCCGGCCTTCACCACGACGGAGCCGACGCCCGGCGTCCCCACCGGATAGTTGGCGGGACGCAGCAGCAGGTTCTCCTTCACGATGTACTCGATGATCTCCTTCCGATCCCAGATATGGTTGCCTGACGTCATCACGTCCACGCCGCCGTCCAGGAAGGACCGGGCGATCTGGGGCGTGACGCCGAAGCCGGCGGCGGCGTTCTCCACGTTGACGATCGTGCAGTCCACCTCGTGCTCGCGCTTGAGGCGCGGCAGGAGGCCGAGGAGCGCCGCGCGCCCCGGCTCGCCGAAGACATCGCCGACGACGAGGACGGTCAGAGGCTTCGTCACTTGGCGATCTCCACGGCGCGCGTCTCGCGGATGACCGTGACCTTGATGTGGCCGGGGTACTGCATCTCGCTCTCGATGCGCTTACTGATGTCCTTGGCGAGCTGGTGGGCGTCCAGGTCGGTGACCACGTCGGACTTCACCATGATCCGCACCTCGCGGCCGGCCTGGATGGCGTACGCCATGTCCACGCCCTTGTAGGAGGTGGCGATCTCCTCGAGCTTGGCGAGCCGCTTGATGTAGGACTCCAGGACGTCCCGGCGCGCTCCGGGGCGGGCGGCGGAGATCCCGTCGGCCGCCTCCACGAGGACCGCCTCCACGGTCTGGGGCTCGATGTTCTCGTGGCCGCAGAGCGCGGCGTTGATCACTGCCGGCGACTCGTTGTACTTGGTCAGCACCTGCTCGGAGAGCTCGGGATGGCTGCCTTCCTGCTCGTGGGTGAGCGCCTTGCCGATGTCGTGGAGCAGCCCCATCCGCCGGGCCAGCTTGGCGTCGGCCTTGATCTCAGCGGCCATCATCCCCGTCAGCCAGGCCACCTCCATGGAGTGCTGGAGGCAGTTCTGGCCGTAGGAGGTCCTGAACTTCAGCCGGCCGACCAGGCGGACCAGCTCGGGGTGGAGGCCGTGCACGTTCACCTCCATGCAGGCCTTCTCCCCCTCTTCCCTCAGCATCTGCTCCACGTCCTTCTTGACCTTCTCGACGACCTCCTCGATCCGCGCCGGGTGGATGCGGCCGTCGGCGATGAGGCGCTGGAGGGCGAGCCGCGCGATCTCCCGGCGCAGCGGATCGTAGGCCGAGATCAGGATCGCCTCCGGCGTGTCGTCCACGATGATGTCCACCCCGGTCGCCTGCTCGAGCGCCCGGATGTTGCGCCCCTCGCGACCGATGATGCGGCCCTTCATATCGTCCGACGGGAGGTCGAGGATGGACACCGCGGTCTCGATGGTGTAGTCCGGGGCCAGCCGCTGGATCGTGGTCGCCAGGACCTCCTTGGCCTTCAGGTGCGCGGTCTCCTTGGCCTCCTCCTCGATCCGCATGGCGACCAGGGCGGCCTCACGCCGGGCCTCTTCCTCCATCTGGGCGAGGAGCTGGCGCTTGGCTTCCTCGGCGGTCAGCCCGGCGATCAACTCGAGCTTCCGCCGCTGCTCCTCGACCAGCTGGTGGAGCTGCTCGTCCTTGGCTTTCAGCCCTCGTTCGAGCTCGGCAGACCGCTGCTCCCGCCCCTGGACGTCCTTGCCGCGGCGGTCCAGCTCCTCGAGCCGACGGCCGAGCTGCTCCTCCTTCTGAAGGACCCGGCGCTCGATCTCCTGGATTTCCCGCTGGCGCTGGCGGGTCTCTTGCTCCGACTCGGTCCGCGCCTTGAGGGCGATCTCCTTTGCCTCGAGGGCGGCGTCCCGCTTCCGTGCCTCCGCGTCCCGCTCGGCCTCCTCGGCAAGCCGCTTGGCGTGGGCGCGGGCCGCTCCGATCGTTCGCTCGATGATCAGCTTCTGGACCAGGAACCCGAGGACGAAGGAGAAGAAGGCGACAAGGGGGAGCAACCAGATCAGGGTCGTCGTCATGGGCATCTCCAACGGGGAGCCCATCCCCTCCGGGGACGGGCCGCCCCGAGAACTTTAGGTGCTTAGGGATCAAATGCGCGCCAAATCTGACAAATTATAGGGTATTTCGATGGGATGAGTCAAGAAGTGTTGCGCCCCGGAAGCCCTGGAAAAGCCAAACGGCGGGCGCTCTATGAGCCCGCCGTCGCGGAATTTCTCCCCACCTCTGCCGTGTGCCGACGGTGTTTCGAACCTGGTGTCACCAGGTGGGCGCTATTTAGGAGGGCTTTAGGCTTCCCCTACTCGGAGGGGCATGCTCACCACCCTCACAGTCAAGCTCCCGATTGTATAATTGGGTTGAAACTTCCCTCCGGCATCACCTGCAGCGCAGGGATTTAATCCCGTTCTTCTTTTAGCCCAGCCCGTCCCCCTCGTCAAGGAGAAAGTTCGGGCGGTCAGAGGTACAGCACATCATAATCGCCCAGGCCCTGTGGATAGAGGCCCGCGACCCGGATCAACGCTTCAGCGATGGCTCCGAACTCGAATCCGCGGATACGCGGCGGGCAGACGATGATGCCGGCATGCGGGCGACA
>JACPSW010000118.1 GCA_016193045.1 Candidatus Rokuibacteriota bacterium
ACGTCGCGATGAGCGTGGAGCTGATCACGCCGATCGCGCTGGAGAAGGAGCTGCGGTTTGCGATCCGGGAGGGGGGCCGGACGGTGGGGGCCGGCGTCGTTGCCGACATCGCCGAGTAGGCGTCTATGGTCACGATCACCCAAGATCAGAAGATCCGCGTACGTCTGAAGGCCTACGATCACCGGCTCCTCGACCGCTCGGTCAAGGAGATCGTGGAGACCGTGAGGCGGACGGGCGCCCGCGTGTCAGGGCCGGTGCTGCTGCCGACCATCGTGAATCGGTGGACCGTGCTGCGCTCCCCCCATGTGGACAAGACCTCCCGGGAGCAGTTCGAGATGCGGACCCACAAGCGGCTGCTCGACATCCTCGATCCCACGCCCCAGACCGTGGATGCCTTGATGAAGCTCGATCTCCCGTCCGGCGTCGACGTCGAGTTGAAGCTCTGAGAGGATCCTCGCCGTGGCGCTGAAGGAGGGACTGATCGGCCGGAAGATGGGGATGACCCAGGTCTTCGGGGGGGACGGCAAGCACGTGCCCGTCACCGTGATCCAGGCCGGTCCCTGTCCGGTGGTGGAGGTACGGGAAAAGGCGCGGCACGGCTACAGCGCGCTGCAGTTGGGGTTCGAGCCGAAGACGAAGAACGTCACGAAGCCCCAGGCCGGCCACTTCAAGAAAGCGGGTATCCCGAATCTTCGTGTGCTCAGGGAGCTCAGGCTTGAGAAGGTGGATGGCTACAAGGTGGGCCAGACGCTGACCGTGGAGATGTTCGCCCCCGATGAGCTGGTGGATGTCAGCGGCGTCTCCAAGGGGAAGGGCTTTCAGGGTGGCGTCAGGCGCTACGGCTGGTATGGCGGCGACGCCACCCACGGGTCGATGTTCCACCGGGCGCCGGGGTCCATCGGCGCCTCGTCCGATCCGTCCCGGGTCTGGCCCGGCCACCATCTCCCGGGCCGGATGGGCGGGGATCGTCGAACCGTCCTGAACCTGCGGGTCATCCGCGTGTTCCCTGAGCAGAACCTCCTGGTGGTCCGGGGCGCGGTGCCCGGGCCCATCGGCAGCCTCGTGGTCGTACGGAAGAGCGTCAAACTCACGAAAGCCCAGCAGCGGCAGCGGAAGGCGGAGTAGGCATGCCCCAGGTCGCCGTCCTCGATCAGACCGGAAAGCCGAAGGAAACGCTCGAGCTCAAGCCCGAGGTCTTCGGCGTCGAGGTCAGGGTGCCGCTGCTGCATCAGGCGGTCACGCGGGAGCTGGCGGCCCGCCGCGCCGGCACCCACGACACCAAGGGCCGCAGCGAGGTCTCGGGGGGCGGACGGAAGCCCTGGCGCCAGAAGGGGACGGGACGGGCCCGTCAGGGCTCCATCCGGGCGCCCCAGTGGCGGAAGGGCGGGACGGTCTTCGGCCCCACGCCTCGCGACTACACCCAGCGGATGCCCCGGGAGGCACGGCGAGAGGCGCTCCGGGCCGCGCTGGCGGACACCGCGAACCGCGGGGAGCTCACCGTGGTCGAGCGGCTGGATGTGGCCGAGCCCAAGACGAAGGGGCTAGCCCGCTGCCTGGCGAGCTTCAACCTCAAGCCCATTCCCACGCTCCTGGTGGTCCAGCACGTGACCGAGCCCTTGTCCCGCGCCTCGCGGAATGTGCGGTGGCTGACCGTCGAGACTCCGTCGCACGTGTCCGTCTACCAGCTGCTCCGCCATCCCCAGGTGCTGTTCGAGCGGGGCGCCCTGCTGGCGCTCCAGGAGGAGCTGGTGCGATGAGGGAGGCACGTCAGGTGGTAGTGCGGCCGCTCATGACGGAAAAGAGCATGCGCCTGAAGGACGAGCGCAACGCCGTCACCTTCCAGGTCGTCCCGGACGCGAACAAGGTCGAGATCCGCCAGGCCGTGGAGGCGATCTTCAACGTGAAGGTCAGCGCCGTCAGGACCTCCACAATGGAGGGAAAGCTCAAGCGGATGGGGCGGCATCAGGGGCGCCGGCCGTCGTGGAAGAAGGCCGTGGTGACGCTCGCGCCGGGCCACAAGATCGAGCTGGTCGAGGGCGTGTGAGGCATGGGCATCAAGATCCTCAAACCGACGTCGCCGGCCCGGCGCTACATGACCCTCCTCACCGGCGAGGAGATCACGCGCAAGGGGCCGGAGAAGAGCCTGCTTCGACCGAAGCGCGGGACCGCCGGGCGGAACGCCTACGGGCGGATCACGGTCCGTCACCGGGGCGGGGGCCACAAACGCCAGTTCCGGGTGATCGACTTCCGGCGAGAAAAGTGGGGGGTTCCCGCGCAGGTCGCGGCGATCGAGTACGATCCCAACCGCTCCGCCCGCATCGCACTCCTCCACTATCGGGACGGCGAGAAGCGCTACATCATCGCCCCGCTGGGTGTAGAGGTGGGGCAGACCCTGATGTCGGGCCCCCAGGCCGACATCCTGCCCGGGAATGCGCTGCCGATCAGGAACATTCCCCTCGGGACCATGGTCCACAACCTGGAGCTTGAGCCGGGCAAGGGCGCCCAGCTCTGCCGGAGCGCCGGCTCCCAGGCCCAGCTCCTGGCCAAGGAAGGGGATCACGCCCAGGTCAAGCTCCCCTCGGGGGAGATCCGCATGGTGCGGCTCGGCTGCATGGCCACCGTCGGCCAGGTCGGGAACCTGGATCACGAGAACATTTCGGTCGGGAAGGCCGGGCGGGTCCGGTGGCGCGGGTTCCGCCCCACGGTGCGCGGCACCGCCATGAATCCGGTGGATCATCCGATGGGCGGCGGCGAGGGCCGGGGGAAGGGCAATCACCCGATGACGCCGTGGGGGAAGCCCACCAAGGGGTACAAGACCCGCAAGGCCGGGCTCTCCGACCGCTACATCGTGGCGCGCCGGAAGAAGTAAGGGGGCGCAGGGTGGGACGATCAGTCAAAAAAGGACCGTACGTCGACGAGACGCTGGCGGTGCGGGTGGAGGAGATGAACCGCTCCCGCCAGAAGAAGGTGCTGAAGACCTGGTCCCGGCGGTCCACGATCATCCCGGAGTTCGTCGGGCATACCCTGGCGGTTCACAACGGCAGGAAGTTCATTCCCGTGTACATCACGGAGAACATGGTGGGGCATCGGCTCGGCGAGTTCGCGCTGACGCGGACTTTCAGGGCACACGGGTCGGCCCAGAAGGCCACCACCGAGGTCAAGACTTAGCCATGAAGATGATGCCAGCGTTTATGAACACGCACAGCCTCGGTACGAAGCCGCGTTCGGGCGCGGGCTATGCCCGCGCAAGTTCCGGGGGGAGGCATCGGAAGGGGGGCGGAGCCCCCCTCCGAGTGTGATGAAAACGAAGGCCGTGGCGCGATTCGTGAGGGTGCCGCCCGCGAAGGCGCGCCTCGTCCTCAACCAGGTGCGGGGCAAGCGCGTGTCGGAGGCGCTCCAGATTCTCCCGTTCATCCGGCGGGGCGCGGCGCGCCTGGTCGAGAAAGTCCTCCGGTCGGCCATCGCCAACGCGGAGCACAACCACCAGGTCCGGACCCTGGACGATCTCAGGATCGTGCAGGCGGTCGCCGACGGCGGTCCGTCGATGAAGCGGGTCCAGCCCCGCGCCATGGGGCGCGCCTTCTTCATTCGGCACCGAACGAGCCATCTCACCATCGTGTTGAGCGACGAGGCGGGCCCGCAGGCGGCGGGCGAGGGGGGCGGTACCGGTCGGCCTCGGCCGGCGCGCGCCCGCGCGGCGCGGAAGGGGTAAGCATGGGACAGAAGACGCATCCGGTCGGGTTCCGGCTGGGAGCCACGCGCACGTGGAGCTCGCGCTGGTTCGCGACCAAGGGATACGCCGCGCTCCTGCACGAGGACGTGAAGATCCGCCGCTACATCAAGCAGTCCCTCTACCACGCGGGGATCTCTCGGATCGACATCGAGCGGTCGGCCAACCGGGCGCGGATCACGATCCACACGGCGCGGCCCGGCATCATCATCGGGCGCAAGGGGTCGGAGGTGGAGAAGCTCAAGAACGAGCTGCAGTCCAAGACCGGCAAGGAGATCTACCTCAACATCGAGGAGGTCATCCACCCCGAGTTGGACGCGCAGCTGGTGGCCGAGAACGTTGCGCTCCAGCTCCAGAAGCGCGTGGCCTTCCGGCGCGCGATGAAGAAGGCCGTGACGTCCGCCCTGAGGCTCGGCGCGGACGGGATCAGGATCGCGTGCGCCGGGCGCCTCGGGGGGACTGAGATCGCCCGACGGGAGTGGTACCGCGACGGTCGGGTGCCGCTCCACACGATCCGGGCCGACATCGACTACGGCCTTGCCGAGGCCCATACGACGTTCGGCGCCATCGGCGTCAAGGTCTGGATCTTCAAGGGCGAGGTCCTGCCCGCCCAGCCCGTCACCGAGGCATAGCGCATGGGGGGGCTGTTGATGCCGAAGCGGGTCAAGTACCGGAAGGCCCAGCGCGGCCGGATGAAGGGCCTGGCCGTCCGGGGCTCGACCCTGGCGTTCGGGGACTTCGGCCTGAAGGCGCTCGAGCCGGGCTGGATCACCAACCGTCAGATCGAGGCGGCCCGCGTCTCCCTGGCGCGCTCGCTCAAGCGCGGCGGCAAGATCTGGGTCCGCATCTTCCCCGACAAGCCGGTGACCAAGAAGCCCGCGGAGACGCGGATGGGGAAGGGCAAAGGGAACCCGGAGGCCTGGGTGGCGGTCGTCAAGCCCGGCCGGATCCTCTACGAGATGGAGGGAGTCTCGGAGGCCGCCGCCCGGGAGGCCCTGTGGCATGCGGGACAGAAGCTCGGCATCGCCACCAAGGTCGTGAGTCGGGCGCGAGTCTGATCCATGAAGCCGTCGAAGTGGCGCGATCTTTCGGACGAGGAGCTCCGGCAGCGGGTCAAGGAGCTGACCGAGGAGCTGTTCAATCTGAGATTCCAGCTCTCCATGGGCGTGGCCAAGAACCCCGCCCGGGTGGAGGAGGCCCGGCGCGACCTTGCCCGCGCCAAGACGATTCTGCGCGAGCGCGGGCTCGGCCTCGCGCGGAGCGCGTAACGGGGGAGGGTTCGGCGGTGGAACGCAAGACTCGGGAAGGCGTCGTCGTGAGCGACGTGATGCAGAAGACCCGTGTGGTGCGGATCGAGCGGGTGTTCCGCCACCGGCGCTACGAGCGGGTCATCACCCGCTCGAAGAAGCTCAAGGCGCACGACGAGGCCAACGCGAGCCGGGTGGGGGACCGCGTGCTGATCGAAGAGACCCGGCCGATCTCCAAGGACAAGCGGTGGCGCATTCGGGAGATCCTCCGGTGATTCAGCCGAGGACGATGCTCGAAGTCGCCGACAACTCGGGGGCCAAGAAGGTCCAGTGCATCCGGGTCATGGGGGGCTCGCAGAAGAAGTACGCCAGCCTGGGAGACACGATCATCGTCGCGGTCAAGGAGGCGACACCCGACGGCGCGGTCAAGAAGGGCGAGGTGGCCCGGGCCGTGGTCGTGCGCACGGTGAAAGAGGTGCGGCGGCCCGACGGGTCCTACATCCGCTTCGATCGAAACGCCGCGGTGCTGCTGAACCCGCAGAACAATCCGATCGGCACCCGGATCTTCGGACCGGTGGCGCGGGAGCTGAGGGACAAGCAGTTCACGAAAATCATCTCGCTGGCTCCGGAAGTGATCTGACCATGACGGCACTGGGCGCGCACGTGAAGAAGGGCGACACCGTGATGGTCATCGCCGGCAAGGAGCGCGGCAAGCGCGGAAAGGTGCTGATCGTGCTGCCCACCAAGCGACGCGTGATCGTCGAGAAGGTCAACATGATCAAGCGTCACCAGCGCCCGACCCAGAAGCTGCGCCAGGGGGGCATCATTGAGCGCGAGGGCGCGCTGAACCTGTCGAACGTGATGGTGGTGTGCGGGAAGTGTGGTCAGCCGACCCGGACCGGGGTCCGGGCTCTCGCCGAGGGTAAGAAGGCGAGGGCCTGCAAGCGGTGCGGGGAAATGATCGATAGGACCTGAGAGCGCGCATGGCGAAAGCAGAGAAGGCAGGAGCCGCGAAGGCGGCACCCAAGACGGGCGGGAAGGGCCCGGCGGCTCCCAAGGAGGCGCCGGCGCCCCCGTCCCGGCCCAAGGCCGCCGGCAAGATCCCCCCGCGGCTCTTCGAGCGGTTCAAGAAGGCCGTGATCCCGGCGCTCATGAAGGAACGGGGTTACGCCAACCCGTTCCAGGTCCCGCGGGTGGAGAAGATCGTCATCAACATGGGCGTGGGGGAAGGCAAGGAAAACGCCAAGGCGCTGGACTTCGCCACCACCGACCTCATCGCGATCACGGGGCAGAGGCCCGTTATCACGCGCGCCAAGAAGTCCATCGCGAATTTCAAGCTGAGGGCGGGCGTTCCCATCGGGGCCAAAGTGACTCTCCGGGGTGCCCGGATGTACGAGTTTCTCGACCGGCTGGTCAACGTGGCCCTGCCCCGGGTGCGCGACTTCCGGGGCGTGTCGCCCAAGGCCTTCGACGGCCGGGGCAACTTTGCGCTCGGTCTCAAGGAGCAGATGATCTTCCCGGAGATCCTGTACGACAAGGTGGACAAGATGCGCGGGATGGATGTGATCGTCGTGACCAGCGCCCGGACTGACGAGGAAGCCAAAGCGCTCCTGACGCAGCTCGGGATGCCTTTCAGGGAGTAGGAGATGGCGAAGAAGGCGCTCATGAACAAGGCCCTCCGCCCGCCGAAGTTCAGTTCGCGGGCGTACCAGCGCTGCAAGCTGTGCGGGCGTCCCCGCGGGTACCTCCGGAAATTCGACATGTGCCGGATCTGCTTCCGGGAGTTGGCCCTGAAGGGCGAGGTCCCGGGCGTGATCAAGGCGTCCTGGTAGGAGCGCACGAGACATGGTGACGGATCCCATCGCCGACATGCTGACTCGCATCCGCAACGCGAGCCGGGCGGAGCATGAGAAGGTCGACATCCCCGCGTCGAAGCTGAAGGTGAGGATCGCCGGAATCCTGAAGGCGGAAGGGTTCATCCGGAACTTCCGCGTGATCGAGGATCGCAAGCAGGGGACCCTGCGCGTCTATCTCAAGTATGGCCCCGGCAACGAGAAGATGATCTCCGGCATGGTCCGGATCTCGACGCCGGGCCGCCGGGTCTACGTCGCATCGGACAAGATCCCCTCGATCCTGGGCGGGATGGGGCTCACGATTCTCTCCACCTCCCGGGGCGTCCTGACGGATCGGGAGAGCCGGAAGCTGAAGGTGGGCGGCGAAGTGCTCGCCCATGTCTGGTAGGTGACCGCCGTGTCTCGCATCGGACGAAAGCCGATCCCGATTCCCAAGGGCGTTCGTGTCGCCGTCGAGGGGCGGGAGGTCGGGATCGAGGGACCGAAGGGGAAGCTTTCCCACTCGGTGCCGGGCGTCCTGACCGTCGAGGTGAAGGACGGCCAGCTCCAGGTGGGGCGAAGGGCGGACCACCGGAGCGCGCGGGCGCTCCACGGTCTCACCCGCTCTCTCCTCGCGAACATCGTCCAGGGCGTGAGCCAGGGGTTCGAGAAGAAGCTGGAGATCGTCGGCATCGGCTACCGGGCGCAGCTCCAAGGGAGGAGCCTCCAGCTCGCCCTGGGCTACTCTCACCCGGTGGTGTTTCCGCTCCCGGAGGGCATCCAGGCCGAGGTGGACCGGAACGTGCTCATCACGCTCAGAGGCGCCGACAAGGGCCTGCTGGGGCAGACCGCCGCGCGACTCCGGTCGCTCCGGGAGCCGGACCCCTACAAGGGCAAGGGCGTCAGGTACGTCGAAGAAGTCATCCGGCGGAAGGTCGGCAAGAAAGCCGGCGCCGCGGCGACGACGACGAAATAGGGGGGGGCCGTGCTGACGAGCGTGAAGGTCGAGGGGCGGAAGATCCGTCATCTCCGGGTCCGGCAGCGCGTGCGGGGAACGGCCGCGCGGCCACGCCTCTCCGTCTTCAGGAGCCTGAAGCACATCTACGCCCAGCTCATCGACGACGAAGCGGGGAAGACGCTCGTCACGGTTGGTAGCCGGTCTCCGGAATTCGGCGAGAAACTCAAGACCGGCGGCAACGTGGCGGCGGCCAAGCTGGTCGGGGAGCTGGTCGCGCAGAAGGCCAAGGCGCAGGGCATCGGGCGGGTCGTCTTCGACCGGGGCGGGTACCAATTTCACGGGCGGGTGAAGGCGTTGGCCGAGGCCGCCAGGGCCGGCGGCCTCATCTTTTAGGAACGAGGTGAGCGGTGGCTGAAGTTAAAATCGACCCCAGCGCGCTGGAGCTGACAGACCGGGTGGTGTCCATCAACCGCGTCGCCAAGGTGGTGAAGGGCGGCCGCCGCTTCTCCTTCACCGCGCTCGTAGTGGTCGGGGACGGGAGAGGTCACGTCGGGGTGGGGCTCGGCAAGGCCCGCGAGGTTCCCGAGGCGATCCGAAAGGCCGTGGAGCACGCCAAGAAGGAGCTGATCTACGTGCCCCTGAAGGACACGACGATCCCGTGCGAGATCACCGGGCATTTCGGGGCGGGCCGCGTCTTCCTCAAGCCGGCCGTGCCCGGAACCGGCGTCATCGCCGGCGGCGCGGTGCGCCCGGTGCTGGAAGCCGCGGGCGTGCAGGACATCCTGACCAAGACCCTGGGTTCCAACAATCCCCACAATGTCCTGAAAGCCACCCTGGACGCGCTCCGGCGGATCAAGCGGCTCCAGGACATGTACGCGGCGCGGAAGCGGACCGAGGAAGGGGCGGAGGCGGAGCTTGCCAGGCAAGAAGCTTAAGGTCACGCTCGTCCGGAGTCTGATCGGTCTCTCGCCGAAGCAGGAGGCGACGGCCCGGGCGCTGGGCCTTCGGCGGATTCGCCAGACGGCCGTCCACGCCGACACGCCCGGGATTCGCGGGATGATCGCGCGCGTCGTCCACTGCGTCCAGGTGAAGGAAACCGATGAGGCTTGATCAGCTCCACCCGGCTCCCGGGGCCAAGAAGGGCCCCAAGCGCGTCGGGCGCGGCCCCGGCTCCGGTCAGGGCAAGACCGCCGGGAAGGGCCACAAGGGCCAGAAGGCGCGCGCGGGGGGCGGCAAGGGCGCCGGCTTCGAGGGCGGGCAGATGCCCCTCTTCCGGCGCGTGCCCAAGCGCGGCTTCACCCCGCGCACGCGGCGGGTCTACGCGGTCGTGAACTTGGACGCGCTGGGGCCGTTCGCGCCCGGGAGCGTGGTGGACCCGGACCGGCTCGCTGAGGCCGGTTTGATCAAGAAGTCCGAGCGAGGCTTGGTGAAGCTCCTCGGCGACGGTGAGCTCGCCCGGGGCTTGACCGTGAAGGTCCACGCCGTCAGTGCGGGCGCGAAGCGGAAGGTCGAGGCGGCGGGGGGGACGATCGAGGTGCTGCCGGCATGATCGAGGGGCTCCAGAGCTTCCAGAACATCTTCAAGATCCCCGAGCTCAAGCGCCGGCTGTTCATCACCTTTGGCCTGCTCGCCGCCTACCGGGTCGGGGCCCACGTCGTGACCCCGGGCGTCGACGGGCATGCGCTCTCGCTCATCTTCGACCAGGCCCAGGGTACGCTCCTCGGGATGGTGGATCTCTTCTCGGGGGGCAACCTCCGCCGGCTGACGGTCTTCGCGCTGGGGATCATGCCGTACATCTCGGCGTCGATCATCCTCCAGCTCCTCACGGTGGTGATCCCGGCCCTGGAGCGTCTGGCGAAGGAGGGCGAGGCGGGGCGGAAGAAGATCACCCAGTACACGCGGTACGGCACCATTCTCCTCTCCGCGGTCCAGGCCATGGGGATCGCCGTCGGGCTGGAAGGGATGCGGTCGCCCGACGGCGCGGCCGTCGTGCCCGTGGCCGGCTGGGGCTTCCGGCTCCTGACCATGCTCACGCTCACCACGGGCACCGCCCTCATCATGTGGCTCGGGGAGCAGATCTCGGAGAAGGGGATCGGCAACGGGATCTCGCTGATCATCATGGCGGGGATCGTGGTGCGCCTGCCCTCTGCGGTGGTGGCCTCGTACACCCTGATCTCGTCGGGGGAGCTGAAGCTGTTCGTCTTCGGCGCCCTCGTGGTGATGATGGTGGGGGTGACCGCCGCCGTCGTGATCATGCAGGAGGGGCAGCGCAAGATCCCGGTCCAGTACGCCAAGCGCGTCGTCGGCCGCCGGATCTACGGCGGGCAGTCCACCCACATCCCGCTCCGGGTCAACACGGCGGGCGTCATCCCGGTGATCTTCGCTTCTTCCATCATCCTCTTTCCCGCCACCCTGGCCCAGTTCATCCCGCACCCGTGGATGCAGGCGATCTCGGACGCCCTGTCCCCGGGGCGCTTCACCTACACGCTCCTCTACGCGGGCTTCATCATCTTCTTCACGTACTTTTATACCGCCATCGTCTTCAACCCTATTGACCTGTCCGATAACATGAAGAAGTACGGGGGGTTCATCCCGGGCGTCCGCCCCGGGAAGAAGACCGCCGAGTACATCGACCGCACGCTGACGCGGATCACCCTGCCGGGGGCGGTTTTCCTGGCGCTGATCTCGATCCTCCCGGACTTCCTCATCCGGTGGTTCAACGTGCCCTTCTACTTCGGGGGCACGAGCCTCCTGATCGTCGTGGGCGTGGCGCTCGACACCGTGCGCCAGATGGAGTCGCACCTCCTGATGCGCCACTACGAAGGGTTCCTGCGCCGGAAGCCCCGGGGCGTCCCGGCCTAGCCCATGGCGACGCCGATTCTGCTCGTGACTTCTCGAACACGGTGGGCGAAGCGCGCTTCGAGCGCGGGCTTTGCCCGCGCAAGCTCAGGGGGGAGGAATCGGAAGGGGGGCGGAGCCCCCCTCCGAGGGTAGGGATGCGGGTGATCTTTCTGGGGCCGCCGGGAGCGGGGAAGGGAACGCAGGCGCGGACGCTGGCAGGCGAGCAGGGGATTGTCCAGATCGCCACCGGCGACATGCTGAGGGAGGCCGCGGCCAGGGAGACCCGTCTCGGGCTGGAGGCCAAGCCGTACATGAACCGGGGAGCGCTGGTTCCTGACGACGTCGTAGTGGGGCTCGTCGCCGAGCGGCTCGATGCCCCGGATGCCGGGAAGGGGTTTATCCTCGACGGGTTTCCCCGGACGGTGGCCCAGGCCGAGGCCCTGGAGCAGCTCCTCAAGGACCGGGAGCTGGCCGTCGAGCGGGTGATCTATTTCGAGGTCTCGGAGAAGGAGCTGCTGCGCCGGCTGACGGGGCGGCGGGTGTGCCGTCAGTGCGAGCACCCGTACCACGTCGAATTCTCTCCGCCGAAGCGCGCCGGGCGCTGCGATCGCTGCGGCGGAGAGCTCTATCAGCGGGAGGACGACAGCGAGGCCGCGGTCCGGCGCCGGCTCGAGGTCTATGCCGCCCAGACGGCGCCGCTGCTCGAGTATTACCGGAGCCGGGGGCTGTTGATCCCGATCCGCGGGGAAGGTTCCCCGCAGGAGGTCGCCAGCGCGATCCGGCGCGCCGCGGGGGGCCATACGGCGGCATGATCATCCTCAAGTCTCCCCGGGAGATCGCCCTCATGCGGGCCGGCGGCCGGATCCTGGCCGAGGTGATGGAGCGCCTCCGGGCCTTCGTGAAGCCCGGCATCTCGACGGCGGAGATCGACCGGGAGGTCGAGACCTTCATCGAGGAGAAGGGCGCCAAGCCGGCCTTCAAGGGGTACCGGGGATTTCCGGCCACGGTCTGCACCTCGATCAACGAGGAGGTGGTCCACGGGATCCCGGCGTCTACCCGCCGGCTCAAGGAGGGAGACATCATCGGGCTCGACCTCGGCTGTATCGTGGACGGCTACTACGCCGACTGCGCCTTCACATTGGCGCTGGGGGAGGTACCCCCGCGGGTCCAGCAGCTGCTGGACGTCACCCGGGAGAGCCTCGAGCGGGGCGTGGACCAGTGCCGGCCGGGCCGCCGCCTCGGCGATATCTCGCACGCCGTCCAGGAGCACGTGGAGCGGCACGGCTTCTCGGTGGTGCGGGCCTTCGTCGGGCACGGCATCGGCCGCGAGCTCCACGAGGATCCGCAGATCCCCAACTTCGGCGAGGCCGGCCGCGGCCCCCTGCTGAAGCCCGGCATGGTGCTGGCCATCGAGCCGATGGTGACGATGGGCGGCTGGGAGGTCCGGATCCTGCCCGACCGGTGGACCGCGGTGACGGAGGACGGGAGCCTGGCCGCCCATTTCGAGCATACGGTGGCCATCACCGAAAACGGCCCGGACATCCTGACGCGATGACGAAAGAAGACGCGATCGAAGTCGAGGGAACGGTGGTCGAGCCGCTGCCCAACGCCATGTTCAGGGTGGAGCTGGACAACGGGCACAAGGTCCTCGCCCACGTGTCGGGCAAGATGCGGATGAACTTCATCCGCATCCTTCCGGGCGATCGGGTCAAGGTGGAGTTGAGCCCCTACGACCTGACCCGGGGCCGGATCACGTACAGGTTTAAATAATCGGAGGGGGCCTCGAACGAGGTCAGCGGCATGCAGGGCTTGAGGCCAATGAGCTTATGAAAGTGAGACCGTCGGTGAAGGTGCGGTGCGAGAAGTGCAAGATCATCAAACGCCGGGGTGTGGTGCGGATCATCTGCAGCAATCCCCGCCACAAGCAGCGGCAAGGATAGAGGGAGAGGAGACGGGATATGCGGGTAACGGGGGTGGATCTACCGGCCGACAAGCGGGGAGAGGTCGCGCTCACGTACATCTACGGGATCGGGCGCCGGGCGGCGCGGCGGATCCTGGGTCAGGCCGGCGTAGATCTCAACAAGCGCGTGAAGGCCTGGAGCACGGACGAGACCGCCCGGGTTCGCGAGACGATCGAGCGCGAGATGAAGGTGGAGGGCGACCTGCGCCGCGAAGTCTCCATGAATGTCAAGCGGTTGATGGACATCGGCTGCTACCGCGGGATCCGGCACCGGAAGGGTCTGCCGGTCCGGGGCCAGCGCACGCACACCAACGCGCGGACCCGCAAGGGCCCGCGCCGAGGCGTGATGGTGAAGAAAAAGCCGGCCGCCGCCGCGCCGGCCCCCACAGCGGCCCCGGCAGCGGCGCCGAAGAAGGCGGGAGCGTAAGCCATGGCCGAAGCCCCCAAGCCCGTTCCACGGAAGAAAGTCGGGCACAAGAAGGAGCGGAAGGAGGTCCGGGTCGGGATCGCCCACGTCCAGGCCACCTTCAACAACACGATCGTGACGCTCACGGACAAGATGGGCAACGTGGTGTCCTGGGCCAGCGCCGGCAGCGTGGGGTTCAAGGGATCCCGCAAGAGCACACCGTTTGCCGCCCAGACGGCCGCCGAGAACGCCGCCCGCAAGGCCATGGACGTGGGGCTCAAGCAGGTGGAGGTCTTCGTGAAGGGGCCGGGCGCCGGGCGCGAGGCGGCCATCCGGTCGCTCCAGGCCGTGGGGCTCGAGATCACGGCGATCCGGGACGTCACCCCGATTCCGCATAACGGCTGCCGCCCGCCCAAGCGGCGGCGAGTGTAAACATCGGAGGGGGCCTCGACGGCCCCCTCCGAAGCCTCCCCCAGGAAGGGGTTGCGCTGGCAAAGCCAGCGCCCGAACGGGGGTGCAGATGCAAGGAGGAAATCTAGTTGGCACGGTATAGAGACGCGGCCTGCCGGCAGTGCCGGCGAGAGGGCATCAAGCTCTTCCTGAAGGGCGCCCGCTGCTTCACCGAAAAGTGCGCCATCGAGCGCCGGAACTATCCGCCGGGCCAGCACGGCCTCAACCGGGGAAAACTCACGCCCTTCGGCGTCCAGCTCCGCGAGAAGCAGAAAGCCAAGCGGATCTACGGCGTCCTCGAGCAGCAGTTCCGCAAGTACTTCGCCTGGGCGGAGGGGGAGAAGGGCGTCACCGGCGAGAACCTCCTGAAGTTCCTGGAGCGGCGCCTGGACAACGTGGTGTTCCGCCTGGGCTTCGCGGCCTCGCGCCGGGAGGGGCGCCAGATGGTGGCCCACGGCCACTTCCAGGTCAACGGGCGCAAGGTGACGATCCCCTCCTACCTCGTGAAGGTCGGCGAGATGGTCCAGCTGCGCCCCACCTCCAAGCTCCAGGAGCGCGTGGTGGAGAACCTGAACGCCGGCCGGGGGCAGGTCCCGCCGTGGCTCGAGGTGGTGCCGGACGAGAAGCGCGGGGTCGTGCGGGGGCAGCCGCTCCGGGAGGACATCCAGATCCCCGTTCAGGAGCAGCTCATCGTCGAGCTGTTCTCCAAGTAGGGGCCGGCCGATGCCGAGAATTCCGTTCCAGAAGCCGAAAAAGATCGAGTGGGAGGACCTCACGGATCGCCACGGGCGGTTGGTGGCGGAACCCTTCGAGAAGGGGTACGCCCTTACCGTGGGGAACTCGCTCCGGCGGACCCTCCTCTCCATCATTCCCGGCGCCGCCGTGGCCTGGGTGAAGATCCAGGGGGTCAAGGACCCGCTGGCCCGCGTGCCCGGCGTCAAGGAGGAGACGGTGGACGTCCTCCTCAATGTGAAGAAGCTGGCCGTCCACGTCTCGTCGGGTGAGCCGGCCGTGGTGCGCGTGGAGGCCAAGGGACCCAGGGAGGTCACTGGCGCCGACATCGCCCAGGGCGGGGTCGAGGTCCTCAACCCGGACCTTCATCTCGCCACGCTGGAGCCGGGCGGCCAGCTGACGCTGGAGCTGGGGGTCCAGGTCGGCCGGGGCTACATGGCCGCCGACAAGCATCCGGCGGGCACGGTTCCCGCGGGCGCGATTCCCCTGGACGCGGCGTTCACTCCGATCGAGCGGGTCTCCTACAACGTCGAGATGTCCCGGCTCGGGAAGATCACCGACTACGAGAAACTGGTGCTCGAGCTCTGGACCAACGGCGCCATCACCCCCGAGGAGGCGCTCAGCCACGCCGCGACGCACCTGCGGGACCATTTCACGCTGCTGGCGGCCGAGGCGCCCGAGGAGGAGGAGGCCCAGGTCGGCGGCGAGGATTTCCTCCGCGACACGCTGGCCAAGAGCCTCGAAGAGCTCCCGCTCCCGGTGCGCGCCGTCAACGCGCTCAAGAACGCCGAGATCCTCACGGTTCTGGATCTCGTGCAGAAGACCGAGGCGGAGGTGGAGAAGGTGAAGAACCTCGGCGAGAAGTCCCTGGAGGAGATCAAGGCCGCCCTCGCCGCCCTGGGCCTTTCCCTCGGGATGCGCATCGATCCGAGCCTCGTGGGATCGGTCGCGCGCGGAGGGCTCCGATGAGGCACGGTGTCGCGGGCAAGAAGCTGGGGCGGGTGACCGCCCACCGCTGGGCGCTCTTCCGGAATCTGCTGACCGCCCTCTTTCAGCACGAGCGGATCACGACGACCGAGGCCAAGGCCAAGGCGCTCCGCGGCCTGGCCGACCAGGTGATCACCCTGGCCAAGCGGGAGAGCCTCCACGCGCGCCGTCAGGTGCTCAACCTCCTCCCGAACGAGACCGTGGTGAAGAAGGTCTTTGACACCGTGGGCCCCCGCTACGCCGAGCGCCACGGCGGCTACACCCGCATCATCAAGGCCGGCCACCGGGTGGGGGACGGGGCTCCGCTCGTCCTCATGGAGCTGGTGGACCGCCCGGAGACGCCCAAGGCGAAGAAGGAGAAGGGCAAGGAGGCCAAGGGCGAGAAGGCCCCCCGGGGAAAGAAAGAGAAGGCCGCCACAGCCGCCTCCTGAGGACCATCCATCAGTTAGCGGCGTTCCCTGAAGTAGACGCCCTGCCCGCAGCCCCCTGCCTCACGCCGACCCCCAGCGGCGCCGCGTATTTTTCTTTGGGCATTGTCACGGCCCGCGCTCTGCCCCCACCTGGAGTCCATGCCCCTCGCGCGCCTGGCTTACCGTCTTCGCGGGGTCCGGTCCGAGGCCTGCACCTTCGAGCGGCTAGTCCCGTGCTGGAGGTCCTCGTGAGCATCTCCCGGGAGCGCGGGGACTTCCGAACGGCGCTCCGCCATGCCGAGACGCTGGCGGGGCTCGCGCCCGAGGATCAGGGCGTCCGGGCGCTCAGGGATGACCTGCGTCGCCGGTTGACCGGCGGGTGAGGAGGCGTGGACGATCCGGGCATGCTCAGTGTCCGAGGCGCTGCTCGACGTCCTCGATGCGGGATTGGAGCGCAGCCACCTGCTGCTTCAGCTCGGCCAGGTCGCGCGCGAGGATCTCGCGCCGGCCGGTCTCGTCGGCGAGTCGTGCTTCGATCCGGCGCAGCGCCTGCGTGATCGCATGGTACTCCTGCTCGAGTCGGTCGAGGCGCCGGTAGATCTCGTCGAAGTGCCCGAGCATCTCGCGGCGCAGCTCGGCGATCTGACTATCGACCTGATCGAAGCGCCCGTCGATCTGGTCAAAGCGGCCGGCGACTTGGACCGAGCGCCCGTCGATCTGGTCGAGGCGCCCGTCGATCTGGTCGAGGCGCCCGTCGATCTCAGTGAAGCGACGCCCGAGAAATTCGACGAGCTGTTGATACTCGGGGGAGGTCATGGACCATGACTACCCTAGATCGAGACCCCGGTCAAGTGTGTCCGGAAGTGGACACCCTGGGCGGAGGGGACGATGAGTGTGGAGCAGCCGTTATGAGAGAGCGCGGGATGCGGCGGGTGGGGAAATTCCTCGGGCTGGTCATCGTCGGGCTGGCGCTCGCGGGTCTGACCGTCTGGGGCGCGGGAGCGCTTTGGCGGTGTACTGGATGGGGCCCGCCGTTGCCCATCTGTTCCTGACCGTCGGATTCGCCGATGACCATCTCGCCATCCGTGGGCCCCCGCTATGCCGAGCGGCACGGCGGCTACACCCGCATCATCAAGGCCGGTCACCGTGCCGGGGACGGGGCGCCGCTCGTCCTCATGGAGCTCGTGGATCGCCCGGAGACGCAAGGCGAAGAAGGAGAAGGGCAAGGAGGCCAAGGGCGAGAAGGCCCCCCGGGGAAAGAAAGAGAAGACCGCCGCAGCCGCTTCCTGAGGACCCGGAGAATGGCGTGGTCGTGTTCGCTTCGAGCACTGGTGGGCCCTACTCACCGGGAAGCTGGGGATGGAAGAATGGGCCGTTCACGAAGGCGCTCGTCGAGGCCGTCATGGGCCAGGCCGATATGTTCAAGAGCGGTCGACTCACGCACACGATGCTCGCTCGCTACGTCTACGACCGGATGAGACAGCTCACCAAGGGACAGCAAATGCTGATCGGTCGCTCCCCCGATGGGGTCCCGGACTTTGCGATTGCGCTCATGAAGTAGCATCGGCCGCCACGAAAGGACTCTTGCTTCCCATGAGAAGAATTAAACTGGCGGATAAACAAGGAGTCACAGCCTCAAGGTGAAGGGTTTTCGAAGTTTTCCGATTGCAATTTAGAGCGTGACAAATGGCGGGCCGGGTGGGGCGACGCACCCGGTAGGCCTGCCAGATCTGGCGCCACTCGGCCTGGGTGGGCTGGCCGCCGGCGAGCGCGGCGCCTCGAAGCGAGCAAGCACTTCACCCATGGGGCTCACCTCCTTCCTGTGCGGTGGTGTGCCCCGGAGCCAGAGGGGATCAGATTCGGGCGGTACCAGAATTGTGGGAATTATGGTAGTCTCTAGAAGACGGAGGTGGAACGATGGTGCGTAAGGTCTCGGCGATGGCAGTCCGCGACAGGCTGGGCCAGCTCCTCGAGGAGGTCTACTACAAGGGGGATGCCGTGATCATCGAGCGGGCCGGCCGGCCGATGGCCGTGCTGGTCCCGCCGGCGGAGTACGAGCGCCTGCGCGCGAGCCGGGCCAAGCGCTTCCAGGTCTACGAGCGCATCAAGGCGCGGACGAAGCGCATTCCCGGGGCGAAGCTCGATCGCGCCATTGAGGAAGGAATGAGGGCGGCCCGGGGCGGGCGGTGATCCGCGCCGTCCTCGACACGAACCAGTATGTCAGCATGGCGATCAAGGCGGGCGGCACTGCCGACCGGCTGCTCGCCGCCTGGCGGGAAGAGCGGTTCGTCCTCCTCCTGTCGCCACCGATCCTCGACGAGATCATCCGGGTGCTCCGATATCCTCGCCTCCGGCGCCTCATCCGCCTCACGCCCGCCGAGCTTGACGGGCTGATCGAAAGCCTCCTGCTGGATGCCGAGCTGACCCCGGGCCGCCTGGCGGTCCACGTCATCACCCGCGACCCGAGCGACAACATGTTTCTGGCCTGCGCCGTCGAGGGGCGGGCGGACTATATCGTCTCGGGCGACCAGGATCTCCTGACTCTGGAGAGCCATCAGGGGATCCCCATCGTGACGGCCGCAGAGTTCCTCCGGATTCTGGCGCGGTAGCCCTCTGGATCCAGCCCGGTCTTTGCGGGAATCGGGTGGGCGGGAGGGGGCGGCGAGGCCGCCGCACGGACAGGAGGGATGGTCCGCCCACGCTGGCCAAGGTCGGCAGACTGTTTGGTCTGGAGGCGACCTTGTTTGCTCTACCGCTGAAAGGTGGTTTAGTCTAACTACGAGGGGCATATGCCCTTGGATTGTGTATTCGCGTTCTGTATCAGGGAAGGTAAGAATGGGCAGATGGTCACCCGCTCCGGCTCGTGTCCCGCAGGATCGCCGGGCGTGGCCCACGCACGCCGCGTCCGAGAATGGCTTTTATGTCGACTACGCTCTCTCCGCTCATGGTGAGACTAGCGGGGCTGGTTGAGGACTTTCCGCACTTCGAGGAACGTAGCCGCGCCGACCGCCTCGACGCGCTCGAGGATCCGGTGGATCCGGTAGGTGATGTAGCCTAACACCACGACTTCTAATCCCACCAGGGCGAGCATTGCCGCCAGGAACCAATGCTCAGTCATCTTGTCCCCAATTCTGATGCGGTCCGATCCACGTGTCAACGTCCAGAATCGGATACATGCTCCGCGTGGGGGCGGCCGCACTCGGGGCAGGCGGTGAAGCCCAGGTACTTCCGGGTGTAATCCAGATAGGCGATCACGTACTCGGCGTGGCTCCAGACCAGCGGGGAGACGGAGAGCGGCCCGCCCTCCCGCGGATGGATCTGCTCGGCCAGGACGCCCGAGGGGAGCGCGTGGGCCGAGACCCATTCGAGCAGCTCCCGCGCCGGCTGGAGCTCGTCGAGCGTCGTGGCCCGCGCGATGTGATGCTGGGCGAGCCAGAGGGTGCAGATGAACCAGGGGTTGCCGGGCACCGTCGGGCTGGCGGGCTCCACGGCCTGATAGCGGTCCCCCTGGTAGCGGGCGACGCCGCCCACCGACGTCCTGATCCGGATCGTGTCCGCCACCGCCTGCATGGTCTTCACCACCTTGGGGTCGGCCGGCTCGTAGGCGCCGAAGGCGAAGCAGCCAAAGAGGCTCGCGTCCACCGTCAGGTCCACGTCGAAGGAGCCGTCGGGGAGGGGGGAGATCATCCGGGCGAAGCGGCCGCTCTTCTCCTGCCAGAGGTGGGCGTCCATCCCCTTCCTGATCTCGGCGGCGACCGCCTCGTAATGGTCCGCGCGGTCCGTTTCGCCGAAGGCGCGCGCGAAGGCGGCGGCCGCCCGGAGACCTCCGTGGACGGCCCCCGTGGTGAACGTCAGGATCCCCTGCCGCTCCTCCCAGAGGTCGTAGGAGGGCAGCGGGAGCCCCGTCTCCTGGTCGCGGTACATCACCATGAACTCGGCGGCGCGCATGATCAGCGGCCGGTAGAGGATCTTGATGAACTCCGTGTTCCTGAAGACGGCGTAGTGGTGCCAGAGCGCCCAGATGACGAGGGCCGTCTCATCCTCCTGGATAGGGATCTGGGGCTGGCCGTCTTTGACCCAGGGATGCCAGGAAGAGGCCAGCGAGCCGTCCGCGTTGTACTTGTGGAGGAAGTACCCCTCGTCGCGGATGATCTCGCGACAGAAGAAAAAGAAGCGCTTGGTCAGCTCGAAGTAGCCCGCCCGGTCGAGCGCGTAGGCGACGCGCGCGCCGTCCCGGGGCCAGAGGTAGCTGTAGGTGTCTCGTCCGCGCTGGAGGGTCTCCGAGTCGATGGCGGCCACGATGGCGCCGTTGTTGTCGATGTGGGAGCGGATGATGAGAAGGCTCCGCCGGTAGAGCCGGTGGCAGCCGGGGGACAGGTCGGATTTGTCGCCGCTCCCGGCGCAGCGGGTCCAGAGGCTCCAGTAGGCCGCGGTGCGGGAGAGCAGGAGCTCGGGGGTCTTCTCCATCGTGAGCTGATTCAGGATGCGGACGTCCCGGTGGCTCTGTCCTGCCGCGATCCAGTAGAAGCATTCGCCCCGCCCACCGGGCTCCAGGCCCACCGAGACTCCGATCGTTGAATCGACCGACCCCTCGGCGATGGGGTTGCCGCCGAGGACGCCGTCCTCCGCGTCCCGCCAGGTGCCCTCGAGGCCGTCGTAGGCCTTGACGCCGGTGGCGAACTGCTCCACCCCTGCTATCCCGCGGACCGACAGGTTGGCGAGGAAGTACCGCTGGCGCTTGTAGTGGATGACGCAGCGCAGACGCGGGTCGTAGAGCGCGGTATCCCCGATGTCGTTGCCGCTGATGCGGAAGTCGTGGTGGAAGAAGAGGCGGACCTCCCGGCGCGTCTGGCGCCGGTTGAAAATCGTGATGCGCCGGATATAGACGTTCTCGTGGAAATCCACGGCGTCGTGGCACTCAAGAGTGAGGCCCAGCCCGGCGTGGCGCGCGGTGACGCGGGTGACCAGGGTGTCGTCCTGATAGTCCAGCGCCAGCTCCCACCCCTCGCCGACCCAGGAGAACTCGCCGTCCACCCAGACGCCGAAGCGGAAGGGGAAGTTGACGACGTGGTTCTCCCCCCCGATCACGGGGTAGAACAGGTCCCGGATCTGGTAGGATCGGTCGAGCCCCACCAGCAGGGCGCCGTTGGCGAGCGGGATGTCCCGCGGCACTCTTAACCCTTGAGATGTTTGGCGAAGAGGTCGAGCGTGCGGCGCCAGGCGTCCTGAGCCTCCGTCGGGCGATGGACATCCTTCCGCGTATCGTTGAAGAACCCGTGTGGGGCCCCCGGATAGATCTTCACCTCCCCGGCCTTCCCGAGCTTCTTGAGCGTCGCCTCGAGCCGCTTGACGTCGTCCTTGGTGATCCAGACGTCCGCGTCGCCGTAGACGTACAGGATCGGGCAGGCCAGGTTCTTGAGCGTGGCCTCGTCGGGGATCTCGCCGTAGTAGGGCGCGGCGGCCCGGATGTCCTTGGTGCGGCAGGGGAGCAGGAGCGCGTAGGAGCCGCCCATGCAGAAGCCGGTGACCCCGATGCGGTCCCCCCGGACCTCCTTCATGCTCCGGAGGTGCGCCACGGCGCCCAGCAGGTCCTTGACGGCGTCCTCGCGGCTGAGGGCCCCCATCAGCTTGCTGGCCTCGTTGGGATCCGCCGTGACCTTGCCGTGGTAGAGGTCCGGGGCAAGGGCCACGTACCCTTCGCGCCCGTACCGCTCGGCCATGTCCTTGATGTGGTCGTTGAGCCCCCACCACTCCTGGATCACGATCACCGCCGGCGAGGGCCCCGCGCCCTTCGGCTTGGCCAGATACGCCCCGACCCGGTGCCCGTTCCGCGTGAACTCGATCGTGTCGCCCATTATGGTCCTTCCTTTCTGATCTTGATGGCGACGACCCTGCGCTCGTCGGCTTCCAGCACGGTCACGTGGAACCGGCCGACCCTGAACTCCTCGCCCATCCGCGGGAGCCGGTGGAGCGTGGCCAGAATCATCCCGGCCACCGTCTCGTAGTCGCCCGTGGGAAGCTCCCACTCGAGGCTCTCGTTGATCTCCTGGATGCCGACCCTGCCCGCGACCCGATAACTCCCGTCGGGCAGGCGCTCGATCAGCGCCGGGGTGGGCTCCCCCTCATCCCGGATCTCCCCGACGATCTGCTCGACAATGTCCTCCACGGTGACGATGCCGACGCTGCCCCCGTACTCGTCCACCACCACCGCCAGCTGGATCCGCGCCTTCTGCATCTCCCGGAGGAGGTCGTCGATCCGCTTGGTCTCCGGCACGAAGGAGGGTGGGCGCATGACGGCCTTCAGGGTCTCGACCTCGGCCCCGCGCCTGAGGAAGTCCATGGCCGTCACCAGGCCCACCAGGTTGTCGATGCGGTCCCTGAAGAGCGGCAGGCGCGAGTGCCCCCGCTCCCGGATGAGGGCGATCGCCTCCTCGGGGGCGGCGGTTTCCCGGAGGGCCACGACATCCACCAGAGGGACCATGACCTCCCGCACCATCGTCTCCCCCAGGGAGAAGATCTTGTCGATCATCTCCGCCTCCTGGGTGGTGACGTCCGCTTCCTCGGGCTCCATCTGGAGGACGAGCTTGAGCTCCTCGCGGGAGACGAAGTGCCGGACTTGCTCGCGCCGCCGGCCGAAGAGCATCAGGACTCCATCCACGATCTTGCTCGCCGACCACGTCAGCGGCCCCAGCAGCCAGGCCGACCAGGTCAGCGGCCGGAAGAGGCGGAGGATCAACCCCGTCGCCCACTGCTGGGCGATCGCCTTCGGGATGATCTCGCCGATGACCAGCATGATCGGGGTCAGCACGAGCGTCACCACCAGGGCCGCGGCCGCCCCGAGGCGGGGGAGGAGCGCCCAGGTGGCCACCGCGGACGCGACGATGTGGGCCACGGGGACCCCCATCTTGGCCGCCGAGAGGAGCCATTGCGGGCTCGAGAAGGCTTCGAGGTAACGCCCCGCTACCCGGTGCCCCCCTTCGGCCAGGTGGCGGAGCCTGATCCGATTGGCGGCGACAAAGGCCATCTCGGCGGCCGAGAAGAACGCCGTCGCGAGGAGCGCGGCCAGGATCACCCAGGCCGAGGTCATCGGGGCGCCCCCTCGGGAGCGGGTCTCCGGCGGGTCACGAGGACCTCGACGACGCGCGTGCGTTCCACCCGCTCCACCGTTACCGTCGCCTCGCCGGTCTCGATGCGCTCGCCGCGGTGGGGGATCCGCCCGAAGAGATCGAGCACCCAGCCCGCCACGGTGGCGTAGTTCTCGCTCGAGAGCTGGAGCCCGGTGGCGGCGTTCAGCTCGTCGACGGGGAGCTTGCCCGAGACCCTGAACGTGCGGGCATCCACGGCCTGGATCAGCCGCTCCTCCACGTCGAACTCGTCGGCGATCTCCCCGACCAGCTCTTCCACGATGTCTTCGAGGGTGACGAGGCCGGACGTGCTCCCGTACTCGTCCACCACGATCGCCATGTGGAGCTTCTTGGCCTGGAACTCCTTGAGGAGCGCGTGCACCCGCTTGGACTCGGGGACGAAGTACGGCGGGTGGAGGTAGGCGCGCAGGTCGAAGTCCGGCGGGATCCCGCGGACGTAGGCCAGGAGGTCCCTCGTGTAGAGGATGCCGACGATCTGGTCGATGCTCTCGGCGTACACGGGGACCCGGGAGTGGAGGTGTTCCCGTAGCGATTCGAGGATCTTCTGAGGCGGCGTCGAAAGCGCCAGGCAGAACATGTCGGGGCGGGGGACCATGACCGCCTTGACGAGGATGTCCTCCAGCTCGAGCGCCCTGTGGATCATCTCGCGCTCGTCCCGCTCCACGACCCCTTCCCGCACGCCCACGTCTACGAGGGTGTGCAGCTCCTCGGTGGTGAGGAGCGGCTCGGGCCGCTCACCTCCAAGGGCGCGAAGCGTGATGGCGGTGAGCCCGCCGAGCACCGAGCGCACGGGAGCCAGCAGGACGGAGAGCCAGGCGACCGGGCGGCTGACCCACGCCGCGAAGCGCCGGGGGCTCTCCAGGGCCAGGGTCATCGGGAGGACCTCGGTGAAGACCGTGATGAAGAAGAGCATGGCGCCGATGGCCACGGCCAGCCCCCACGGGCCGAAGAGCTCCTGGGCCACGAAGGCGGCCAGGGCTGAGGCGCCGATGTCGATCAGCGTGATACCTACGAGCAGCGTCACGAGCAGCTCATGGGGGCGGGTCAGGAGGGGCGCCAGAGTGTCGGGGGCCTCCTCGGCCTCCGCCAGGCGCCGGAGCCGGAGCCGTCCCAGCGAGAAGTACGCCGCCTCGGCCCCGTTCAGGAGGGCGGAGAAGCCGAGGAGCAGGGCGAGGCCCGCGAGCCCGAGGAGGAGCGAGCTATCCATGGAAGTGCTCGTAGCCGTGCCCGACGTCCACGGCGCGGCCCTCCGCGTCCAGGAACGTGACGCCCGGCGCTCCGTCGGAGATCTCCCCGATCACCGTGACCGCGGCGCCCGTCGCCGATCCGAGGCTCGTGGCGATGACCTCCGCCGCCGAGCGTTCCATGGTGAACAGCAGCTCGAAGTCCTCACCGCCCGTCGTCGCGAGCTCCACGGGGTCGAGGCCGAGCGCCTGGGCTACCGCCCTCGCCGACGGCGCCACGGGCAGGCGGGGCAGCGCCACCCGGGCGGCCAGCGCGCTCTCGGTGGCGATATGGCCCAGGTCGGTGGCCAGGCCGTCCGAGAGGTCGATCATCCCGTGGACTGCGTCGTGGGTCGCCAACCACTTGCCTTCGGCTACCCGCGCCGCGGGCCGGAGGTGGGCCCGCTCGACCTCATCGAGCACCGGGCCGGGTAAGTCGGGCCGCCGCCCGGCCTCGAGGACCGCCAGGCCGGCCGCCGAGCGTCCGAGCACGCCGGTCACCGCCACGACGTCTCCGGGGCGGGCGCCGGAGCGGAGGCGCGGTGCGCCCTCGATCTCCCCCAGGAGCGTCACGTTGACGATCCAGCCGGCGGGCGAGGCAGAGGTGTCCCCGCCCACCAGCGCGACCCCGTGGGGGGCTGCCGCCGCCGTCAACCCGTCGTAGAACTGGTCTACGTCCTCCACCTCGGTCTCTTCGGGGCAGGCCAGGGCGACCAGCGCGAACCGGGGCGTGCCTCCCATGGCGGCGATGTCGGAGAGGTTCACCGCCATCGCCTTCCAGCCGATGTCCGCAGGCCCCGCGGAGCGGCGGCGGAAGTGGATGCCCTCGATCACGAGATCGGTGGTCGCGAGGAGCCAGGCGCCGGCAGTCAGTTGGAGCACCGCGGTGTCGTCGCCGATCCCCACCCGGACGCCCGGGGCCCCGGATCCGATCGTGCGCCGGATCCGCCGGATGAGGCCCCACTCCCCGAGTCGCTCGACCTTCATGCCGCGGGGGCGGGCAGCGCGAGGAAGTTGCCCAGGAGCGCTTTCCCCTGGTCGGTCAGGATCGACTCGGGATGGAACTGCACGCCTTCCGCGGGGAAGCGACGGTGGCGGAGGCCCATGATCTCGCCGTCCTCGGCCCGCGCCGAGATCTCGAGCTCGTCCGGGAACCCGGCCTCGAGGACGGCGAGCGAGTGGTACCGGGTGGCCGGAAAGCGGGGCGGCAGGCCGCGAAAGACACCGCGCCCGTCGTGGTCGATCTCGGAGGTCTTGCCGTGCATCTGCTTCCTGGCGCGGCTCACCCGCCCGCCGAAGGCCTGGCCGATGGCCTGGTGGCCGAGGCAGACGCCCAGGATGGGCGTCGTCCGGTGGAAGCGCTTGATCAGCCCGAGGGAGATCCCCGCGTCGTCGGGGGTCCCCGGGCCCGGGGAGATCACGATCCTCTCGGGCGCAAGGGCAGCGACTTCATCGAGGGTGATCGCGTCGTTCCGGGCGACCCGGAGCTCGGCGCCCAGCTCGCCCAGGTACTGGACGAGGTTGTACGTGAAGCTGTCGTAGTTGTCGATTACAAGGATCATAGCACCTCGGGGCGCTTCCGCGCCCGAGGGTCGGCCATCACAAACCGTCTGCTCATGCTGTCGTCGCGAAGCGGAGGGCCAGGATGAGCCCGCGGGCCTTCGACACGGTCTCCAGCCATTCCGACTTCGGATCCGAGTCGGCCACGATCCCCGCGCCCACCTGGATCGAGGCGCGGTCCCCATGGCAGACGATGGTTCGGATCGTGATGCAGGAGTCCAGGTTCCCCGAGTAAGAAACGTACCCCACCGCCCCCGCGTACGGGCCCCGGCGGGTCGGCTCCAGCTCCTCGATGATCTCCATGGCGCGGATCTTGGGAGCGCCGGTGACCGTGCCCGCCGGGAAGCACGCTTCGAGGACATCCCAGGCGTCGCGCCCGGGGTGTAGCCTCCCCCGGACGTGGCTGACCAGGTGCATCACGTGGGAGTACCGCTCCACTCCCATGAACTCGGTGACCTCCACCGAGCCGGGGCTGGAGACACGCCCCACGTCGTTGCGTCCGAGGTCCACGAGCATCACGTGCTCGGCTCGCTCCTTGGGGTCCTGGCGCAGCTCGGCCTCGATCCGCGCGTCCTCCTCGTCCGTCGCCCCACGCGGGCGGGTGCCGGCGATCGGGCGCTCCTCGACCCGTCCCTCTTCCACCCTCACGAGCACCTCGGGCGAGGATCCGACGATGCTGATCTTTCCGAGGCGGAGGAAGAAGAGGTATGGCGAGGGATTGATCGTGCGGAGCGCGCGGTAGACGCGGAAAGGATCCGCGTCGAGGCGCGTGTCGAGCCGGCGCGACAGCACGATCTGGTAGGCGTCGCCGCTGGCAATGGACTCCTTGGCGCGGCTCACCCGCTCGACGAAGGCGGCTTGATCCAGCGTGGACTGGAACCCCTCCTCCCCCAGCGCGAGGAGCGGGTCCACCGCCGGCAGCGTCAGCGGCGGCGGGGTCCGCGTCGGCCGGGCGAGCTTGGCGAGCAGCATGCCGATCTTCACCGCGGCCGCGTCGTAGGCGCGGTCCAGCGAGACCGGGTCGGTCTTCTCCACGTGGGCGTTCGAGATCACGAGGAGGCGGTGGCGGAGGTTGTCGAAGACGAGGAGGCTGTCGGTGAGGAGGAAGACCGCATCGGGGAGCCCGAGGTCATCCCGGGTCTGTTTGGGGAGCCGCTCGAAGTGGCGGACCATGTCGTAGGCCATGTACCCGACGGCGCCGCCCTGGAAGCGCGGGAGGCCGGGCACGGCCACGGGCTGGAAGCGGGCGAGCAGGTCCCGCAGGGCCCGGAGCGGATTGCCCGGCGGCAGGCGCTGGGGCTTACCGTCCCCGCCCCGGAGCGTGACCCGGTTCCCCCTCGCCGTGAACACCATCAGCGGGTCCGTTCCCAGGAAGGAGTAGCGCGCCCACTTTTCTCCCCCCTCTACCGACTCCAGGAGGAAGGCGTGGGGTCCCGGGCGGAGCCTCAGGAAGGCGGAGAGCGGCGTGTCGAGGTCAGCGGGCAGTTCGGCGTAGACCGGGACGAGGTTCCCCCGCTGGGCCAGGAGCCGGAAATCCTCCCGCGGCGGAGAGAGGGGAGGGATGCGGAGGCCGACGGACTTCATCGGAGCGTCAGGCGCCCCCTTCAGGCCAGCGCTTCGAGCTTCTTCTGAAGCTGGCTCTTCGGGACGGCGCCGATGACCTGGTCGAGGACCTTCCCGCCCTTGACGAAGAGGATCGTGGGGATCGAGCGGATCCCGTAGCGGCCCGCCAGCCCGGGGTTGTCGTCCACGTTGACCTTGGCAAGCGTCAGGCCGCCGCCAGAGTCCTTGACCAGCTCCTCCAGCACCGGCGCGATCATCCGGCAGGGTGCGCACCACTCGGCCCAGAAGTCCACCAGGAGCAGCCCCGGGTGGCGGGCCAGTTCTTGATCGAAGGTGTCTTCCGTGAGATGCAGCGCGGTCTCGGCCATGGGTATTGGCTCTCCTCTCGTAGTCTTCGAGCGCGGGCTGTTTTTAGTGATGTTTCTTGTTCCCACGGGCGGATTCCAGATAGCGGGTCACCCAGTCGCGAGCAAGATCCTTGCAGCCCAGGCCGAAGGCGAGGGCCAGGGCCAGCGCGACGGCGCCGAACACGATGATGAAGGCCGAGTGCACCAGCTGGGCGCCGACGCCCAGCTCGTGGAGCGTCACCGCGCCCGTGAACACGATGAGCCCGTAGCGGGCGACGCTGGCGAGCACGTCGGCATCCGGGAAGCCGGCGTTGGCCGCGGCGGTCCGGATCACCCCGGCCAGGAAATTGGCGAAGAAGAGGCCCAGGATCAGGACCACCACCGCGGCGATGACCTTGGGGATATAGAGGAGGACCTGGTTCAGCAGCTCCGCCACCGCCGCGAGCCCGAGCGTGTTGATGGCTGTCATGACGACCAGGAGCATCATGAGCCAGTACGCCAGAGTCGCCACCAGCTCGGCGGGGCCCTGGCGGATGTCGGCGCGGAGCAGGATGTCGTCGATCCCGGCCTTCTCCCCGGCAACGTCGAACCGGATGGCCAGGAGGAACCGGAACACGAGCAAGCGGATGAACCTGGCCAGCACCCAGCCGCCGAGCAGGATCAGCAGGGCGGCCAGCAAGTTGGGCAGAAAGAGAGCGACCTTGGATAAAAAAGCCCTGCCTGGTTCCAGGAGGGTGGGCACCGATTCCATTGTGGGGTCCCGTCAAAAAAACGCAAACCCAACGCTAACATAGTGGCTCCTGGATGGCAAGGTGCCGGTCCGAATAATTGTCACTTTGACACCCCTTTGTGTTAGACTGAGCGGGTCTTGGGGAGGTGTTGATGGATCGGCCAAAGATCCTCGTGGTGGACGACGAGAAATCGATCCGGGACCTGCTCTCGGCGGCGCTCGGCCAGTGGGGCTATCAGGCCTTCCTGTCCACGAGCGGCCCCGAGGCCCTCGGGATGCTCAAGGGCCAGCTCCTGGATGCGGCGCTGATCGACATCCGCATGCCGGACATGGACGGGATCGAGCTCCTCCGGGAGCTGAAGCGCTACGACTCCTCCATGGAAGTGGTGATCATGACCGGCTATCCGACGGTCACCACGGCCGTGGAAGCGCTCAAGGAGGGAGCCTACGACTATCTGACCAAGCCGCTCATCATGGACGAGCTCAAGCACCTGCTGGCCCGCCTGATCGAGCGGCGCTTCCTGCGCAAGGAGGTAAATACCCTGCGGAGCCGCCTGGGCGAGCAGCTGGCGGTCAACGAGCTCGTGGGCGTGTCGCCTCAGATGCAGGCGGTCAAGGAGGTGGTCGCCAAGGTGGCGGTCTCCGATTCGCCGGTCATGGTCGAGGGGGAGAGCGGGACCGGCAAGGAGCTGATCGCCGCGGCCATTCACCGGCTGTCGCCGCGCGCCAAGGGGGCGTTCATTCCCGTCAACTGCAGCGCGATCCCGACGGATCTCCTGGAATCGGAGCTCTTCGGCCACGTGCGCGGGGCCTTCACCGGGGCGGTGGCCGACAGCATCGGCCTCTTCCGGTCGGCCAACGGCGGCACCATCTTCCTCGACGAGGTCGCCGAGTTGCCGCCCGCTCTCCAGGTCAAGCTCCTCCGGGTCCTCCAGGAGAAGGAGGTGCGCCCCGTCGGAGCGACGAAGACTCATACCGTGGACGTCCGGGTCATCGCCGCCACCAACCGCCAGCTGGAAGAGGCCGTGAAAGACGGCAGCCTTCGCCAGGACCTCTTCTACCGCCTCAACGTGGTGCGGGTCCAGATGCCTCCGCTCCGGGAGCGCAAAGAAGACATCCCCGCGCTGGTGGCCCACTTCCTCCGGCAATTCAACCAGCGCTTCCGGCGGGAGGTGACGGGGCTCGATCCCGAGGCGCTCGCGGCGCTCATGGCGTACGACTTCCCCGGAAACGTCCGGGAACTGGAAAACCTGATCGAGCGCGCCTACGCCCTCGGCGCGCGCGACCACCTGACGCTGGCCGACCTGCCGAGCCTCGGGGCCGGCGGCAAGCAGGCCGAGGCTTCCCGGCCCCTTCCCACACTGGCGGAGGTCGAGAAGGATCTGATCCTCCGGGCGCTCCAGGTCCACAAGAACGACAAGGAGCACGCAGCCAAGGCCCTCGGTCTCTCCCGCCGCACGATCTACCGCCGCCTCAAGGAGTACGGCCTCCTCTAAGGAATCGAAGGGGGGCTAACGCCCCCCTCCGAGGCCTCCCCCGAGAACAGGATTGCGCGGGCAAAGCCCGCGCTCGAACTCCCGGAGGGGGGTTTCACCCCCCTTCCGATTCCTCCCCCCAGGAACAGTTTGCGGCGGCAAAGCCGCCGCTCGAACACGGCCGAAGAGGGGCGCTGCCCCCCCTCAGAGGCCTCCCCCCAATAAGGAGGGTTGCGGCGGCAAAGCCGCCGCTCGAACACTCCCCGGGGGGGCACGCCCCCCCTTCTCCGGTAACGCAAATACGCATGCCTGACCCCAGCCGACGCTCACCCTGACCGCGTGACATCCCGGGCTTGAGGTCATGCCACGGCGGCATGACCTGATCCCTGCACAGTCCTGGTTATAACAAAAATGCGAATACTTTCAACTATATACTAGTCATCATTCCGCTGGCATCCTCCCTGCAGTCTACCCGGGCTGGAGACGATCATGGGACGCCCGAAGCCGAACGGAGATCGAGGAGACCGGTGGGTGCTAGTGGCTGATCGAGACCCGCAGGCCGCCCTCCACTTGGCCGGCTACTTCTCCCGGCGCGGCTTCCGGACGTACCACACCACCCAGGGTGAGGAGGCGATGCTCCTCGCCAACTCCCGGCGACTCCTCCTCGCGGTCGTGGATGTCTCTCTGCTGGACATGTCCGGCCACGCGCTGGCCCAGCGGCTCAAGGAGATCGATCCGGAGCTGCCCGTTCTCATGACCTCCGGCGACTACGCGCCCGAGCTGGAGGCGGCGGCCCGCCGGGTCGGCATTCTGTACTACGCTCACAAGCCCGCCGACTACGAGTTGATCGGCGGGGTCGTGGACAAGGCCCTCAAGAACTGACAGGGAGGAACGGACTCATGGACCGAACGAGTCAGCACCCCGCGAATCATCAGCCCCAGGCCGCCAGTATCGCTTCCGAGTGGGGGAAGACATTCCTCACCCAGACCGCCATCGGGATCCTGTTGGCCGTCCTCTGGGCGACCCTGGGCCTCCAGTAGCCCGCCGGGACGACACCCTATGGAATGCGGGATCGGTCTGAGCCAGGCGTGCGATCTCGTCGAGGCGACCCATGAGGCGGCGCGTCAGGCGCGGGAAGCGTTGCGCGGCGCCCCCCAAGGAGCCCTGGTCGTCTCGGCAGGGGACCCCGTTCCCGCAGCGGGAAGCATCGCGCGGGAAGTGCTCGGGTGCATTCCGGTGGTCGGCGGTGGCAGCGCGGGGCTCATCACCGATATCGGCGTCATTTCCCACGGGGTCGCGGTCGTCTGCTTCCGGTCCGAGGAGTGGGTTGTTCAGTCGGCGTGCGCCGGGTCAGCGGCGGTCGCCCCGGTGGCGGCAGCCGATCGCGTCGCGCGGCTGATCCTGTCGGGCCGGCCCAACCGTCGCCGCTACCCCCGGGGCGTGGCGTTGGCCTTCGGCGACGGGCGGGCGGCGCAAGGGGTGGGTCCCTTCGGGAGCCGCTGGCGAGAGATCATGGGCCCCAAGCTCAAGAGCGTGGTGAGCCTCGTCCCGGCTGCCCAGGCGCTTTACTGCGGCGCCGTCCGGGACACGGGACCGGTGTCGGTCCTCTGCCTGGAAGGGCCAGGACCTGTCGGGATCGGGGTGGGATCGGGCTGGACCCCGCTGTCCCTGACGTGCACCGCGACCCGGACCGACGGCAGTCTCGTTCACGAGCTGGACGGTCGCCCGGCCGCGGAGGTGTATGCGGAGGCGCAGCCTGGGTCCACCCAGGACCCGACCCGGTTCCCGCTGGGCATCGCCCTGCCGGAGGACCAGTGGCTCATCCGGAGCGTCCTCGCCATCGAGGGGACCTCCCTCCGTCTCGGGGCGAATCTGCCGGCCGGAACCGAGGTGCGCGTGATGGCCGCCAGCGCGAACGGCCTCCAGCATGCCACTCAGGAGGCGGCCGTGACGGCGCTGAAGCGTCTGGAGGGCCAGGCCCCGAGCGCGGTGCTGCTGGTCGAAGGCGCCGCGCGCCGGGCCGTCCAGAACGGATCAGGACGGCGCGAATGGGAGATGGTCCGGGAGCAGCTTCCTGCCGGGACGCCGCTCCTGGGCTGGCTCACGGCCTCGGAGGTCGTCCCCACCGGTAGTGGCCAGGTCACCCTTCAGAACGGCACCGTCACCGTCATCGCGTTCCCGTAGGCCATTCGGATGGGGGCTCGCGCCCCCGGTTGGACGTCATCCCCCGAGAAATATCCGCTTTACTTCGTGTGATTGGAGGAGGGCAGCCGAGGGACCCTCCAGGATGACCCGCCCGCTCTCCAGCACGTAGCCCCGGTGGGCCAGGCGAAGCGCCAGCTCCACATTCTGCTCGATGAAGACGACCGTGATCCCCTCGCGATTGATCTGCTGGATCACCGTCCCGATGTCCTGGACCACCTTGGGCGCCAGGCCGAGGAACGGCTCGTCGATCATGAGGCAGCGGGGGCGCGCCATCAGGCCGCGGGCGATGGCCACCATCTGCTGCTGGCCCCCGGAGAGGGTATGGGCGAGCTGTTCGTGGCGCTCTTTGAGGAAGGGGAAGATTCCCTGGACCCACCGAAGGCTTTCTTCGCGACGGGGCCGGGCCGCGGGATGGTGGGCCCCCAGCAGCAGGTTCTCACGCACGGTGAGGTAGGGGAAGAGCCGGCGGCGTTCGAGGACGTGGGCCAGGCCCTCGCCGACGATCCGGTGGGGTGGCAGCCCGTCGATGCGCTTGCCCCTGAACTCCACGCGCCCCCCGCGCGGCTTGAGGAGTCCGGAGAGGGTGTTCATCAGGGTGGACTTGCCCGCGCCGTTGGGTCCGAGGAGGCAGACGATCTCCCCCTCCTGGACCCGGATCCCCGCGGTCCACAGGACCTGGAAGTCCCCGTAGGTCACATCGAGGCCCTCGGCCATCAGCAGGACGTCAGGCATAGGCTTGGCCGAGGTAGGCCTCGACGACGCGACGGTCCCGCGTCACCGCCTCGGGTGGGCCGTCGGCGATCACCTCGCCCAGGTGGAGCGCCACGATGCGCTGGGCCATGGCCATGATGACGCGCATGTTGTGCTCGATCACAACCAGCGACATCCCCGCGCGATGGAGGTCCTGGATGAGGCTGATGAGGCCCGGGATGGAGCCCTGGTCCACGCCCCCAGTCACTTCGTCCAGCAGGAGGAGCCGGGGACGGGTCGCCAGCGCCCGCGCCAGCTCCAGGCGTTTCCGCTGCCCCGTCGAGAGCGTGCGCGCGTAGGCGTCCGCCTTCTCCCCCAGCCCGACCCGCTCGAGCGCTTCCTGGGCCTCCCGGCGGGCGTGAGCCACGTCGCGGCATTTCTGAAGGGCGCCCACGGTGACGTTCTCGAGCACCGTCATTCCCTGAAAGGGGCGGAGCTTCTGAAAGGTGCGGCCGACCCCGAGGCGGCTGACTTGATCCGGCCTGAGCCCGGTCAGCCGCCGTTCCTCGAGGCGGATCTCCCCCGCATCGGGCCACTCGATGCCGGTGATGACGTCGAAGAGGGTGGACTTGCCCGCGCCGTTGGGCCCGATGATCCCCACCAGTTCCCCGGGGGCCACCCGGAAAGAAATGTTCTGGTTGGCCACGACGCCGCCGAAGCGCTTGGTGATCCCGGAGACGGACAGCAAGCTCATGCGGCCCGCCTCCAGCCCTTTCGCCACAGGGCCATGAGCCCTCCGGGCTGGGCCACCGAGATCAGCACGATCAGCCCGCCGTAGATCAGCAGGTCCAGGGCCTTGCCCCCCCCGCCGAGCAGCACCCGCGTGCCCTCCGAGAGGGGGACGAGCACCGTGGCGCCCAGGAGCGGGCCCCAGAGCGTCCCCACGCCTCCCAGCACGGCCACGAGACAGATCAGGATCGAGAGGGAGAGGGAAAGGACGGATTCCGGGTCGATGAAGAGAATGTACTGGGCGTAAAACGTCCCGCCCAGAGCCGTGAGCCCGGCCGAGATGGCCATGGCGAGTTGTTTGGAACGGGCCACGTTGATCCCCAGGCTCGCCGCCGCCTCCTGGTCCTCCCGGATCGCGCGGAAATAGTATCCCGCCCGGGAGCGCTCCAGCACCCGCGTGACGAGGAGCGCGAGGGCGAACATGGCGAGCGCGACGTAGTAGTAATTTTGCTTCGACTCGTGGAACTGGAGGTGGAGCAAGCTGTCAGGCCGCCGGATCGGGATGAAGACACCCCGCGCCCCGCCGATCCAGTCCCAGTTGATGAAGAGGGTCTGGACGATCTCCCCCAGGGCGATGGTGGCGATGGCGAAGTAATGCCCCCTCAGCCGGAAGACCGGGAAGCCGATGGCCTGGGACACCACCACGGCCACGACCGCTCCCGCCACCATGCCGATCCAGGGAGAAATCGCCGCCTGCTTGACGAGCGTGGTGGACGTGTACGCCCCCAGGCCGAAGAAGATGGCGTGGCCGAGCGAGATTTGTCCGCAGTAACCGGCGAGGATGTTCCAGGCGGCGGCGAGCATGGCGTAGAGGAGGATCATGATCAGCACGTGGCGGTGATGGGGGCGGGTGACGAAGGCCGGGAGAGACAGGAGCACCAGGAGCGCGAGGGCGCCGGTGAGCCACCTGGCCATCAGTTTTCTCGTTGGGCCGTGGCGAGAACCGAGCAGCCCAAGGCCCGAGGAAGGAGCCGACCGGAGCGTACGCACTTGTACGTGAGGATCGGCGACGACCGAGAACGCCGGGATGCGACGGTAATCGCCACGGCCATCAGAACTTGCCGAAGAGGCCCTGCGGGCGGATCAGCACAACCAGGAGGTAGAGGAGGAAGACGATCGCGTACTTCAAGGCGGGGTTGATCAGGATGCCTCCGAGCACTTCCACGACTCCTACGATGACGCCGGCGAGGAGCGTAGCCGGGACGTTCCCGAATCCGCCGAGCGCGACGGTGACGTAGGCGAGGAGGGCGAACGTCGCCCCCACGTCCGGGAAGACGTAGAAGAAGATCGCCAGCAAGGAGCCTGCCACGCCCACGCAGGCCGAGCCGATTCCCCAGCCGAGCGCGAACATCCGTTCGGTGTTGATGCCCATCAGCGAGGCTGCCTGGCGGTCCTGGGCCGTGGCCTGGAGCGCGAGGCCGGTCTCCGTGTGCGTGAGAAACCAGTAGAGGCCGGCGAAGGCGGCGAGCGCCGCGACGCTCGCGGTGAGCTGCGGAAGGCCGATGAAGAGGCCGCCGAGCGAGATCCGCCCGTGGATCCACGGGTCTCGGACCACGTGGAAGTCCACGCCGAAGAGGAACTGGGCCCCGCTCCGGAGGAGGATGGCCAGTCCGAAGGTCGCGAAGATCTGGGCCAGCATCGGCCCGCCGAGGATCCAGCGGATGATGCCCTTGTAGGTCAGGACGCCGAGCACGAAGAGCGCCAGCGTGGTCAGCGGCAGGGAGAGCAGCGGGTCCACGGACCAGAGCGCCCATCCCCAGAACGCGCCGAACATGGCGAGCATGAGGAACTCACCGTGGGCGAAGTTGACGATCTCCATGAGGCCGAAGATGAGCGACAGGCCGGCGGCGATCAGGGCGTAGACAAAGCCCATCAGGATGCCGCTGATCACACTCTGGAGCAGGATCTCAGCCGTCATGGGCGGGGCGAACGGCCGCAGTATAGGGGGTCAGGTCTTGCAATGCAACAGTCGACCCTGTGGCGAGGGCGGCATGCGTGATTGCAAGACCTGACCCCATAATAGATGGCGATGCGTTTTCCCACGCCTCTCGTGCCCGGTCGGCTGGTCCGACGCTACCAGCGGTTCTTCGCCGACGTGCGGCTGGCCGCTGGCCGCCTGGTGACGGCCCACTGCCCGAACTCGGGGAGCATGCTCGGATGCAACGAGCCGGGGAACCCCGTCTACCTCTCGCATCAGACGGGGAGGGGCCGGAAGCTGGCCTGGACGTGGGAGATGGTCCGCGTGGGGCGGACCTGGGTGGGGATCAACACGTTTTGGCCAAACCGCCTGGTCGTGGAGGCCATCGAGGACGGCACGCTCGGCGAACTCCAAGGTTATGCAGGCATCCGGCGGGAGGTCAGGGTGAGCCCCCGGAGCCGGCTGGATCTCTTGCTCGAGGGAAGAAACGGCCGCTGCTGGGTCGAGGTCAAGAACGTGACGTTCCGGGTAGGCCGGCTGGCCGCCTTTCCCGACGCCGTCACCGAGCGCGGGACCCGGCACCTGCGGGAGCTGATCCGGCTCGCCCGACGCGGCCAGCGCGCCGCGCTGGTGTTTGTCGTCCAGCGCGGCGACTGCGCGGCCTTCCGCCCCGCGTACGAGATCGATCCCGAATACGGCCGGTGGCTTCACCGCGCCCTGGATGCGGGCGTCGAGATTCTCTCCTACCGGGCTCGCGTCACCCCTCGCGAGATCCGGCTGACGCGGCGCCTGGATCTCGTCCTCTAGGCCCGCTACTTACGCTCCGACCACTTGGGGATCGGGTAGAGGACCTCCTTCGTGGCGGCCTCGAAGGGATAGACCGTGTGGTACTTACCGCCCTGCATCTGGAGGATGATCCCTTTGACGCCGGTGTTCTGGCCGGTCTCGTCGAACTTGACGCCATCCCAGGTCATGATGAGCTGGTCGCCGGGGATGTTGGTGGCGACCAGCGCCTTGCGGATCGCCTCCGGGGCGGTGGAGCCGGCCCGATTGATGGCGTCCAGGAGCGTCATCATCCCCGTGAAGGCGCGGGCCGGAAAGTCGTAGAGGTCCTTGCCGCCGGGGGAGCGCTTCTTGTATTGCTCGTTGACGACCTGGGCGAGCGGGCGCTTGGCGATCAGGTCGGTGGAAAACGGCGCCCGGGTCATGGTCCCCTCGGCGTCCTTGCCGACCGCCTGGATGAAGTCCGGCGAGATGTGGCCGGCATCCTGGGCCATGATCATCTTGGGATTGTAGTCGAGCTCCTTCGAGTGCTTGGCGAAGAGGATGGCGTCGGTCTGGTAGGAGGTGGGCATCCAGACATCCGGGTTGGCCGCCTTGAGCCGCTGGACCTCCGTCACCAGGGAGGTGCTCCGGGCCCGGTACTGGAGGTCGACGACGACTTCATAGCCGTACTTCCTGGCCAGGTCCTTCATCACCTTGCCGCTGTCCGCGCCGAACTGGGTGTCCTCGTAGGTGACCCCCAGCGTCTTGAGCGTGATCCCCTTCTTCTTCTGGAAGTCCCGGAAGAAGTCGAACATCACCTGGGTGAAGTGCTCGTCGTGGGGCGAGGTGCGGAAGAACCACTTGAAGCCGCGGCGGGTCAGGCCGGGGGAGGAGGACTCTGGATTCATGAACGGGGTCCCCGACCGCTCGGCGACCTGGCTGGCGGTCGCCGTGACCGCGCTGTGCCAGGAGCCCACGAGTGCCACGACCTTCTCCTGGCTGATGAGCCGCTCGGCCTCGGCCTGGCCGAGGTCGGGCTTGCCCTGGTGGTCGGTGAAGATCAGCCGGACTTTGGCGCCCTTGAGCCCGGGCATGCCCTTGAGCCGCTGGTAGAACGGGTACGGACCGGCTTGTTGTCCACGCCGGCCTGGGCGTTGGCCCCGGACATCGGATAGATCACCCCGATCACGACCTCCGTGGGCTGGGCCGAAACGGGCGCGGCCAGGAGACCGAGCAGAAGGGGGAGGGAAAGCAGGGCGCTGAGTCGCTTCATGGGGATTCTCCTCTCTGAGAGAAGGCTATCGGACGCAGGGCGATTCTAGGGCCCAGCCCAAGGCCTGTCAAGGCGTGGGAGCGGCGTAGCCCTCCCTGATGTCGCGCTGGACCAGCTCGGGATCGCGCGCCTCCGGCCTGCCGTAGCCGCCCCCGCCCGGGAGGCGGATCTCGACCACGGCGTCGGGCGCGAGCACCTGCTCGGCCTTGGGGTTGACCGGCGGCCGGCCGTTGACGAGCACCTGGCCCGTGGCTCCGGGCCCGCCGCCGAAGAAGCCTTGCGCCGGGGTCAGGGTGCGGTCGCAGAGGATCGAGCAGACGAAGGGCTCCCGCGGCCTCACCCGGAACTGGATCGTCTGGCCCAGGCCGCCGCGATATCTTCCGGCGCCGCCCGAGCCCGAGCGCAGCTCCTTCTTCTCGATCAGGAGGGGCGACAGCGACTCGATGACCTCC
>JACPSW010000096.1 GCA_016193045.1 Candidatus Rokuibacteriota bacterium
GATCACGGGGATCCCGACCGTGTCCACCACTTGGGGGATGAGCGTGAGCCCGCCGACAGCCCCGATCTCGGGAGAGGGGGGCTTCACGACGGTCGAGCGATGCCCGCCGGCTTCGCCTCCCTGGACGACGACGGCGTCCAGGCCCGAGGCTTCGACGGCGCGGGCATCCTCCGCCGTGCTGACCATGGCGATGACCTTGATCCCCCGGCGATGGCACTCGGCCACCATCTCGCGGCCGGGGTTGCCGAGGCCCACGCTGAAGACCGGCACGCCCTCGTCGAGGATGACCTGGAAGGCCTCGGGGATCAGGTCGGGCGGCGGCGCCGGGCGGTCCGACACGGCGGGGAGACCCAGCTCCTTCCGGATCGGATTGAGGGCCGCATGCACGGCCTGAACGGCGTCGTTCGAGATCCGCTCGGCCGGCACAGGAGGACGCATGTCGGGCGGGATCAGGAGGTTGACGCCGAACGGCCGGTCCGTCCTCTGCCGGATCTCGCGGATCGCCTGGCGAACCTGGTCGGCCGTGAGCCTCACCGCGGCCACGATCCCCAGTCCGCCGGCGTTAGAGACCTCTGCGGCGAGGTCTGCTCCGGCGACCCCGCCCATGCCGGACTGGATGATCGGATACTCGATGCCCAGGAGATCGCACAATCGGGTTCGCAGCACCGGACGCTGAGTCGTCATGGCTGACCCTCCCGGCCGAACTCCTGAATGGCCTGCTCGCGGAGCTTGGGCTTCTGGACCTTGTCGCCGTGGGGACCGGGCGTCCGCGGGACGTCCTTCACGAGCCGGATGTGGCGCGGGATCTTGTAGGAGGCGATCTTCCCTTTGCAGTGGGCCACGAGCTCGGCCTCGCCCAGGATCTCGCCTTCTTTGGGGATCACGTAGGCCACCGGCGCCTCGCCCAGCCTCACGTCCGGGACGCCGACCACGAAGGCCTGGTAAACCTTCGGGTGAGCCATCAGGAACTCCTCGATCTCGCGCGGCGCCACCATGAAGTGGCTGATCCGGAGCACCTCCTTGAGCCGCCCCTTGAAGATCGTCCGCCCCGCCTCGTCCTGGACGGCGAGGTCGCCGGACCGGAACCAGCCGTCCTCGGTGAGCGCCTTCGCCGTCTCCTCGGGCTTCTTGTAGTAGCCCCGGGTCACGAGCGTGCCCCGGTGCTGGAGCTCGCCCTCTTCCCCCGGCTTGCACGGCTGTCCCGTTTCGGGGTTCACGACGCGGACCTCGAGGCCCGGGGCGGGCCAGATGCCCGGCAGTTTCCGGCTCTCGGCAGGCTCGTCGAGGTCGTGGTAGAGGGCGAGCGCGTTCACCTCGGTCATCCCGTAGGGCTGGAAGGCCTGGCCGAGGCCGACCCGCGCGACGACCTCGTCGAAGAGACTCTGGGCGCCGCCGCTGGTCATGGCGACGCCGCCCGTGCGGAGCGACGAGCGGTCGTAGCGGTCGAGGTCCGGATGCTCCAGGACGCCGAGGACCATCGCGTCCACGGCGTTCCAGACGGTGATCCGCTCCTTTTCCATGAGATAGAGCGCCGCGCCGGGATCGAAGACTTCCATCAGGACGAGGCAGGCGCCGTGGGTGAACGCGGTCAGCGGGATGTTGACGCCGCCCCAGGTTCCGGAAAAGGGCAGCGCGTGGAGGACGCGATCGCTGGGCGTGAGCCGCAGCTGGGCGCCGCAGTTCCAGCCGTGGGGGAGGCAGTTGGCGTGGCTGATCATGGCGCCCTTGGGGAAGGAGGTGGTACCGGAAGTATAGAGGATCGTGAAGACGTCGTCCGCCGTGACGCGCGCGCCGGCGGCCTTGAGATCGTCGTCGGACCTGTCGCCGGCGTCCAGCACATCCTGGAGACGCAGCGTTCCCGGATAGGGGTCCTCGGCATCCACGATGACGCGCCTCAGGAGCGGGAACTTCCCGGCGTGGAGCGCGCCGGGCTCGGCGTTCTTGAGCTCGGGCAGCACCCCGTCGAGGACTTCGAGGAAGTCGACGGGACCCAGATGGTCGGTCAGGATCAGGGCCGCGGCGTCGGACTGCTCAAGAATGTAGGACAGCTCGTGGGCCTTGTAGCGGGTGTTGAGCGCCACCACCGTGGCGCCGAGCGTGGCGCAGGCGTGCTGGGCGACGAGCCAGGCGGGGCGGTTGGGGAGCCAGAGGGCGACCTTGTCGTCCTTCCCGATTCCCAGCGCGACGAGCCCTCGGGCCAGGCGGTGGACCCGCCGCCGGAGCTCGCGGTACGTGATCCGCTCGTCCGCGGAGACGATGGCGGGGCGCTCCGCGAAGCGCGCGGCCGCCTCGTCGAGCATCTGGCCGACGGTCCTTCCCGTGAACGGATTGGCTCTCATGACGGCGGATTATTCTACCCCGAACAGCCGGGCGGCGTTCCGGTAGGCGACCGTCTGGGCGACCTCCGGCGGCAGCTCGCCCAGGATGCGGCGCGTCCACGCCAGCAGGCGGTCGAGGGTCGCCGGCTCGAACAGGCGCGGCGCCCAGACGTCGATCCCCATCAGAAAGCGGTCGGGGAACTTCTCGATCAGCGCCTTCCACGCGGGATCGAGCGGGCCCTTCTCGGAGGCGAGCCGGGGCGTCCGCTGGTAATGCATTCCCGAGAGATCCACGCGCAGGTTGGGGTTCCGGGTCAGCAGGCCTTCCAGCAGCGCTGGCTCCGCGCTTCCCCCGTGGGCCAGGACGATCACCGCCTTCGGATGCTTCCGGAGGGCGGCTTCGAGCGCCGAAGCCGCCGCGGCGGTCAGCTCACAGTGGATGACGACGGGGAGCCCGTGCTTCCCGGCCACTTCGAGCACCCCGGCGAAGGCCCGGTCATCAGCCCGGCGGTCGATCTTTCGTGATTCCTGGCGGAGGTGAACCTCCCCCACCGCGCGGTACTGTCGCGAGCCGAGGAGGGCGTCCAGCTTCGACGCCTGGCCGGGGCCGAGCGGATCCGCGACCGGCGCTCCCTGGATGATCCGGTCGGGGTAGCGCTTGGCCGCGGCGGCGATCCACTCGACGTCCTGCTTCTGCACGCCCCCGACGCCGAGGAGGACCACCTTGCCCACGTTGTGGCGCCTCATGGCCGCCACGTAGGCGTCCAATACTTGAAGATTCGGCAGGTGCGAGTGGGCGTCGATGAGCGGCCCCCCGAACGGCGCCTGGGCCACCGCGGCGAGGGGGGCGCTCAGGACCAACAGGAAGGCGAAGACAACGCTCACGGTCAGGGGGAGGTCCGTTTGCCGCCCTGTTTCAGATGAAGCTCCAGGGCATCGAGGAGGCGGACGAGCGCCTCCTTCTCGGTGTGGCCGGTGGCATTGACGCCCGGATACTCCACGGCCTTGGCCTGAAACTCGCCCGCCTCGTCCTGCTCGACGATCACCTCCAGCCGCATCGCGCCGATGATATCATGGCGGGTGGTTTGGAGGGACCCCACATGGAGCGACAGTTTCCCACGATCGCCGACGAATCCCTGGCCGAGCTCCGCCGCTTCATCGGCCAGCCGGTGCGCCGCCCCGAGCCCTACATCGAGGTGGCCACGCGCGACTCGATCCGCCACTGGGCCCACGGGATCGGGGACCGCAACCCCTTCTGGGTCGAGCACGGCGTGGCGCCGCCCACCATCCTCTTCGCCATGGACCGCATCGTGTCGGGATACGTGGGAGGCCTCCCGGGCATCCACGCCATGTACGCCGGGACCGATTTCCGTTGGAGACTCCCGATCCGCGAAGGAGACCGGGTGGTCGGGGAGAGCGCGCTGCTCACGCTGGTCGAGAAGGCCTCGACCTTCGCCCGGCGCGCCATCCAGCAAACCTACCGCACGACCTTCACCAATCAGCGCGGCGAACTGGTGTGCGAGGCCGACTCCTGGTGCTTCAGAACCGAGCGCGACACCGCGCGGGAGCGGCGCAAATACGGAGCCGTCGAGGGGCATCATTACGCGCCTGACGAGATCGAGCGCATTCGCCTCGCCTACGCGAACGAGGAGATCCGCGGGACGACCGCGCGCTACTGGGAAGACGTCCGGGTGGGCGACGCGCTTCCACCGATGGCGAAGGGGCCGCTGACCGTGACGTCGGTCATCGCCTTCATCCAGGGATGGGGAAGCCTCTACGTGCGCGCCCACGGGCTCGCCTTCGACATGTTCGAGCGCCACCCGGCGCTCGCCATCCCCAATGCCTTCGGAGTGCCCGAGCCCCCCGAGCGAGTTCACTGGGACGAGGCGTTCGCGCGGGCGGTGGGGGTGCCGGGGGCGTACGACTACGGTCCCGAGCGCGTGGCCTGGCTGGGGCACCTGGTGACGAACTGGATGGGCGACGACGGCTTCCTCCGGCGGCTCAACGTCCAGGTCCAGCGCCACAACCTGATCGGGGACACCACGTGGTGCCGGGGACGCGTGGCCGCCAAGGCCATCGTGGAAAATCGCGGCGAGGTCACGCTCGAATTGACCGCGGTGAACCAGCGGGACGAGGTCACGGCGGCCGGCCAGGCCACGGTCGTCCTCCCCCGGCGGTCGTGACCGTGCTCGGGGGGGGGCTCCGCCCCCCTTCCGATTCCTCCCCCCGTGGATTGCGCGGGCAAAGCCCGCGCTCGAACGTGCGCGGGGTCTAGAACGTGACGATGCGCGAACGGAATGCTGGGGCGCTGGCAGGCCTCAGGGTCGTCGAGGTGGGGGAGTTCGTCTCGGCTTCCTACTGCGGCCGGCTTTTGGCGGGACTGGGGGCCGATGTGATCAAGGTCGAGCCGCCCGAAGGGGACCCGGCGCGCCGCCACGGTCCATTTTCCCGCGACGAGCCCCACCCCGAGCGGAGCGGCCTCTTCCTCGCCCTCAACGCGGGCAAGCGCGGCGTGACGCTCGACCTCGACTCGGCCGCCGGCCGCGCCCGCCTGGGCGCCCTGCTCGAGACCGCCGACGGCCTCGTCGAGAATCTTCCCATCGAGCCGCTCGAGGCGCTCGGCCTGACCCCCGAGGAGACGCGGCGGCGCTGGCCGCGCCTCGTCCACGTGTCCATCACGACGTTCGGCCGCCGCGGCCCCTACGCCCGGTTTCGCGGCCACGCGCTCCAGGCCTCGGCCGCCGGCGCCGCGAGCATCACGATCGGCGAGCCCGAGCGCGCGCCGCTGCCCCTGCCGGTCTCCCAGCCCGATTACCAGGGGGGCGTGAACGGCGCCATCGGCTTCCTCCTGGCCTGCCTCGCGCGCGAGCGGAGCGGGCGCGGCCAGCACGTGGACGTGGCCACCGCCGACGTGGTCGCGTTCTACGGGGGGATCACATCCACCATGTACACGACGCAGGGGATCCCGTGGAGGCGCGAGGGGCACCGCGCCTCCCGCTCGGGCGGGTATTATCCCTACACGATGCTGCCATGCAAGGACGGCTACCTCTGCATGATCACGCGCTCCGGCCACCCCTGGAAGAAATTTGTCGAGGCCATGGGCAATCCCGCGTGGACGCGGGATCCCCGCTACCAGGACCGGGCACTCATGGGGCGAGAGTATCCGGGTGAGGTGGATGCTCTCCTTGCCCCCTGGCTCGAGGAGCGGACCTCGGATGATCTGCTCCGGATCTGCCGGGAGGGCGGCATTCCCTTCTCGGTGGTGCGCGCCGCCCCGGGGGTCGCGGCCTGCCCTCAGCTGGCCGCGCGGGGCTTCTTCGTCGAGATCCACCGCCCGGAGGCAGGAACGCTCCGGTATCCCGGCGCACCGTGGCGGCTGTCGAAAACGCCGTGGCGCACCGACCGCCCCGCCCCCCTCCTCGGCGAGCACACCCCCCAACTCTTCGTGGAGGGAGGCCTGTGGGAGGCGTCGGACGGGGCACCCCACGGCGCGGAGCGCACCGCGGAACTTGCGCCGGAGTTCGGCGATTCACCTCGAAGCGATGCCGGACATCGCGCTCGCGGGAGTGAGCACCGTGGGGTTGTCCGACGACAGGACCCACAGGCCAAGCATCGCCCGCTGGACGGTGTGCGGGTGGTGGACTTCGGCTGGGTGGCCGTGGGCCCGGTCCTCGCGAGCGTGCTGGCCGACTTCGGCGCCGAGGTGATCAAGGTCGAGTCGTCCCGGCGGCTCGATTACTGCCGCCTGATCCCGCATCCTGTCCTCGAGAGCGAGCAGCACGAGCAGGCGTATGCCTCCCGCGTCGAGGAGATCGACACCGTCCCCATGTTCCACAACTACAACCGTGGAAAGCTGGGGATCACCGTGAACCTGCGGCATCCGGCCGCGGCGCGGGTCCTCACGCGGCTGGTCGCCACCGCCGACGTCGTCGTCGAGAACTTCTCGCCTCGGGTCCTGAGGGAGATGGGGCTGGACTATCCGGCGGTCAGGGCCGTGCGTCCTGACCTCGTCATGATCTCCTGCTCGGCGGCGGGCCAGGATGGGCCCTGGAACGACCTCAAGACCTTCGCCCCTTCGCTGTCGAGCCTGGCGGGTCTCGAGGCGCTCATCGGCTATCCGGAGGAGCGCGTCCTCGGCGCCCTCGCCTTCGGCTATGCCGACCCCTCCAACGCCCATCACGGCGCGCTGGCGGTGCTCGCGGCGCTCTGGCACCGTGGCCGGACGGGCGAGGGACAGTACATCGACATGTCCCAGCTCGAGGCCACCGCCGGGCTGGCCGTCGAGCCGCTGATGGACTGGTTCATGAACGGGCGCGTCTGGGGGCGGCAGGGGAGCCGCCACCTCTCGATGGCCCCGCACGGCCACTACCCGTGCCGCGGCGACGACGCGTGGGTGGCCATCGCCGTCGAGGACGACGCGGCCTGGTCGCGCCTCGTCGGAGCGCTGGGGAGCTCGGCGCGACTCGATGATCCACGCTTCGGCACGCTGGGCGGACGGCAGGCCCACCTCGACGAGCTCGACGCGCGCCTGGCGGAGTGGACGCGCGTCCGCGCGCCGTGGGAGGTCACCGAAACGCTCCAGCGCTCGGGCGTCGCGGCCTTTCCGGTGTATGGTCTGGAGGAGCAGGCGCAGGATCCTCACTTCCGGTCACGCGGGCTCATGGCGTGCCCCGAGCACCCGCGGATCGGCCCCGTGCCCGTCTTCGCCCACCCGATCAAGCTCTCCGACACGCCCGGCGAGGTCCGCGCCACGGCCCCCATGCTCGGCGAGCACAACGCGAGGGTCTTTCAGGAACTGCTCGGAATCACGACCGAGGAGATCGCCCGCCTCAGCGCCGCCGGCATCATCGCCTGACTTGGGCGCCGGCCCGCTGAACATCCCATCTTTGTTTGGCCGGGGAGGCGCTCCCGCCTCGCCCGGAGGGACGAGTCCCGGAGGGACAGGACCACGTCCTCAGCAGTTGTCTGGCAGAAAATGATGAATGCCCGCGAGGCAATAGGCAGGCATCTGTTTTCTGATAGCGGTTTGCATCGACTTTTTCGCAAAACCATTTCGGCGACGCTAGGGTTCTACTAGGCTCCCGCACCCGAAGCTGTGGGTCGCCATGAGCACGGCGCCGCCCTTGCCCTTGAAGTCCAGCAGGACCTCTTCGAGCCACTTCTTGCCCTGCTGGTCGAGCCCGGCGTAGGCAGCGTTCCCCTTCACCTCACTGTATCTAGACTAGCAATGGCCGCATGATGTTCCATTCGGGAGTGTGGACACCGCCCCAACCTGCGTCAATCCTCCCGAGGGCTCCACTCTCTGCGGCTGGTCATCGCATCGTAAACTTCCTTCCGATGGAGGATGGCAAAAATCCGGACCTCTCGACCGACAATCCTATACACGATGCGATAATCGCCGACTCGAAGCTTCCAATATGGGCGGAGAGCGCTTTTCATCGGTGCCCCGTACCGCGTAGGTTCACTCGTCAATCGGGTCTCGATCGCGCGCGCCAGCCGCGAACGGATATTCTGGGGAATGCCGTGCAGGTCCTCGTCCCTCACAGCGGGGTGGTAGAAGAGAGTATGAGGCACTTAGCGTCTCGAGCGCCGCTTCCTCCAAACCTGGTCATGCCGGAGCGCTTTTCCACGCTTGAAGGAGCGCTCGCGTTCGTGCGCGACCCATCCCAACGCCACGTCCTCGGACGATTCGATGGCCTCCCGGATCAGATCGCGGGCCTTGAGGGAAAGCGAGACGCCATCGCGTTCCGCCATTCGCCGAAGGGCCTCGAAAAGCGCCCGCTCCAGGACCATGTTGACCCGGGGGTTCTTTGTGGGCATCGGTTTCACCTCCCAGGGGGAGTGTAGCAGAAGTGTTACACTCAATCAAGGCGGCAGCCCCGCCTTTAGAGCCACTTCCCCACTTCGCATCCTGACTCCACGGTCCCGCGCCGGCAGCCGAGAAGTGGAGCCAGACGAAGCAGTAGAGCACGGCGGGTACGCTGCCGTTCGTGGTGGGCCAGAAGCCCTGAGGGCAAGGCACCGCCGAACATCTCCAGGATGGATGGATCCTCCCATCGGTTTCGCAGCGAGGATACGAAGGGGGCATGAGCCTGTCAAGGACGTGGGGCCGGCCGGCGCTGCCAGGGCGCTTGAACCCTCGCCGCCCCGGTGCTATAAGGGGGACGCCCGTCGAGAGCAAGGAGGCTCCCATGAGGACCATCACGATCCTGGATCCCACATCGGCGGCCCGGCCGGGTGCGGACCCGATCCCCGGCCCCGTCGAGACCCTCCAGGGCAAGGTCGTCGCCATCCTGAACAACCGCTGGAAGAGCATGGACCTGGTGGCCGAGCGGTTCGAGGCGGCGCTCCGCCGCGACCACCGCGTGGCGGACGTGCTCCAGCGGGTGATCCCCATCTCCGCGGCGGCCCCCGCCGCCCTCCTGGACGAGGTGGCGGCCCGAGCCGCCGTGGCCGTCGTCGGCCTCGCCAACTGAGGGTCCTGCACAGCGTGGAGTGTCCACGACACGGCAGAGCTCTTGAGGCGAGGGATTCCCGCGGCGGTGCTGGTGACGGAGCGGTTCGTCGGCCTCGCGCAGGCGACCTACGAGAGCCGGCGGCTGCCGGGGGGGCCGATGATCGTGATGCCGCCCACGGAGGAAACGGAGTACTCGGACGCGGCGACCATGGCGCGGATCTCGGATGCGGCCTTCGCCCGGTTCCTGGAGACGATGGTGGCGCCCCGGGCCGTCGCCCGGGCGGGGCGGTGAGGGCGTGATGCGGCTCCTCTCCGACCGGCACGAGGTCGCGGACGACCCGGAGGCGATCCAGGCCTACCTGGAGGCGCGGGAGTGGGGCGATGGTCGCCCCGTGGTGCCACCGACCCCCGAGCGGGTCGAGGCGATGGTGGCCGGCTCCGGCCGGCCGGCGGAACAGGTGATCGCCGAGGTGGACCCGCGCAAGGGCGTGGCGACGGTGGAGAAGATCGCCGTCAACGCCGTCATGGCGGGGTGCCGTCCCGACTACATGCCGGTCCTCATCGCGGCGGTGGAGGCGGTGGCGGATCCCGCCTTCAACCTGCACGGGATCCAGTGCACCACGAACCCGGTGGGCCCGCTCCTGGTCGTCAACGGCCCCATCCGCCACGCCATCGGCCTGAACTCGGGGCGGAACGCCCTCGGCCCGGGCTGCCGCGCCAACGCCACCATCGGCCGGGCGCTCCGGCTGATCCTCCTCCACGTGGGCGGCGCGCTGCCCGACCGCGTGGACAAGGCCATCCACGGCATGCCAGGGAAATACACGTTCTGTCTCGGCGAGAACGAGGAGGAGAGCCCCTGGGAGCCACTCCATGTCGAGCGGGGATTCCGCGCGGAGGAAAGCACCGTGACGGCGGTCGGCGCTCAGGGGACCCACAACGTCCTGGCCCTGGCGGGCGGTGCCCGGGAGGCGATGATCCTGACGGCGGACGCCATGGCCACGATGGGCAACAACAACGTCCTCTACGGGCAGGGGAATCCGCTCGTGTTCTTTTCCCCTGGCCACGTCAGGCAGTTCGTCCAGCAGGGCTACCGGACGAAGCGGGACGTCAAGGCCGCTCTCTTCGAGCTGTCCAAGATCCCGGTCTCCCGTTTTCCCGAGCGGGAGGTCTTCCCGCTGGTCCCGCTCCGCGAGCGGGCGCTCGACGGAGAGTCCGTCTGCGTCGCCCGCCGCGCCGAGGACCTCCTCGTCGTGGTGGCGGGCGGGCCGGAGCCGTACCACATCTGCTACTGTCCGAATTTCGCCGACACCTGGGCGGTGACCAAGCGAGTCCTCTAAGTCAAGAAAGGAGCGTCCCATGCAACACGTGCGCGCGTTCTCGCTCGTCCTGATCGTCCTCTCCCTCGCCGTGCTCGCCCTAGCCGGGCCCGTTCAGGCCCAGCAGGTGACCTGGAAGCTCCAGTCCCTCCTGAACCCCGGCTACATGGGAACCGACGCCGAGATCTGGTTCGCCCAGGAGGTGGAAAAGCGGACCGGGGGCAAGGTGAAGGTCACGGTGTACCCGGGCGCGGCCCTGGGCTTCGCGGGTCCGCGGATCCTGACCGCCGTGGGGCAGGGCCTCCTGGAATCCTCCCAGATGTGGGGGGCGCACGTCTCCGGCGACCTCCGGCTCGCCGAGATCATCGAGCTGCCCGGGCTGATCCCCTACGACATTCCCCTCCGGAAGAAGATCGTCCAGATGGTGCTGCCGGCGCAGGAAAAGGCCATGGGGGGCTTCGGGGTCCTTCCCCTCGCGTCGGGGCAGGTGGAGCCGCGAAACATCTACTCGCGCAAACCCATCCGGGGCATCGCCGACCTGAAGGGCCTGAAGCTCCGGGCTCAGGGCGTCGTGGAGACGGAGTTCACCAAGGCGATCGGGGCCACTCCCGTCACGCTGTCGTGGGAGGAGGTCTATCCCGCGATGCAGCAGGGCGTGATCGACGCCTACTGGGTGACCCACAGCGCCACCTTCAACGCCAAGCTCCACGAGGTGGCGAAGTACTGCTACGAGGTGGGGCTGGGCGGCGCCAACTGGTTCGTGATCGTCAACAAGGCTGCCCTGGACAAGCTCTCACCCGACGCCAAGAAGGTGGTCCTGGACCTCCGCCAGCCGGTGTCGGATAAGCTGTGGGACCGCGTGGACGGAGACATCCGTGAGTTCAAGAAGCGCCTCCAGGAGAAGGGGATGACGTTCGCCCAGGCCTCCCCCGAGGACATGAAGGCGATGCTGGACGCGGCGCCGAAGGTCTGGGAGAGCTGGCTCCAGAAGGCCGGGCCGGAGGCCAAGGACCTCGTGGGAAAGATCAAAGCGACGGTGGCCGACTGGGAGAAGAAGGGCCGCAAACTGTAACCTGATGCGGCGGCTGGTCCGCTGCCTGGAAGCCCTGTCCGACGCGGGGGGATACGCCGCGGGGATCACCGTCTTCGGGCTCACCTTGCTGATCTCCGCCGGCGTATTCTCGCGGCGGGTCCTGGGCTCGCCGCTCCTCGCCGTGGACGAGGTCTCCGGCTACCTCCTGCTGGCCATCGTCTTTCTGGGGCTCGCCTACACGATGAAGGCCGGCGGGCACATCCGATCCGACATCGTCCTCGCCCACGTTCCAGCCGGGGTGCGTGGCGGGCTGGAGGTGCTCGCCACGCTCCTCGCCCTCCTGTTCGCGCTGGCGCTCCTCGGCGGGAACTGGGTCCTCATCGCGGAGTACTACGGGCGCGGGACCCTCTCTTTCAAGTACCTTCAGATCCCGCTCTGGATTCCGGCCTCCTTGCTCGTCGTGGGGGTGATCCTCCTCCTGCTGCAACTCGTGGCCCGGTTCCTCCGCCAGGTCGCCCGCGGGTCCGGGTGAGTCGTGCCCGGCCTGACGGTTCTCCTCGCCGCCATCGCGCTGATGGTGGCACTCCTCATCGGCGGGCTCTGGATCGCATTCGCGGTGGGCCTGGGCGGGATCGTCGCTCTCTATCCCATCCTGGGCCAGAAGACTCTCACCCTCTTCGGCCTGACCAGCTGGGACACGGGAACGAGTTTTGTCCTGGTGGCGATTCCCCTCTTCGTCTTCATGGGCGAGCTCATCTCGTCGGGCGGGCTCGTCCAGCACCTCTACTCCGGCGTCGCCAAGGCCATCAGCGGACTGCCCGGAGGCCTGGTGCAGACCAACCTGATCGCGTGCACGATCTTCGCGGCCTGCTCGGGCTCGAGCCTCGCGTCCGCCGCCACCATGGGGCGCGTGGCCTATCCCGAGCAGGTCGTCAAGCGCGGTTACGATCCGAGCCTCGTCCTGGGCTCGGTCGCGGCGGGCGGCACCCTCGGAATCCTGATCCCTCCCAGCATCTTCTTCATCGTGTACGGCGCCATCGCCGACCAGTCGGTGGGCAAGCTCTTCCTCGCCGGTCTCTTCCCCGGGCTCATGATGTCGAGCTCCTTCATGCTCTACGTGGCCATCCGGTGCGTGGCCCAGCGGGGGCTGGTCCCCGCCGCCGCCGGCGCCAATCCCGGCGTGGGTTGGTGGGCGCGCCTGGCGGGCCTCGGAGAGGTCTGGCCGTTCGTCGTCCTGATCGTGGCGGTCCTCGGAGGCCTCTACGGAGGGATCGCCACCCCCACCGAGGCGGCCGGCGTCGGGGCCTCGGTGTCCCTGCTCATCGCCCTGGCCTACCGCACGCTGACCTGGCGTGGGTTCTGGGACGCCTGCCTGGGGACCGTGCGGACGACGTCCATGATCTTCCTCATCCTGATCTCGGCCAAGGTGATGGCCGTGGCGCTGGCGTACTACGGCGTCCCGAGCCTCATGAAGGACTTCGCGCGCTCGTTCGGCTCGCCGGTCATCCTGCTGGTCATCATCTCCTTCGTGTACCTCGTCCTGGGGACCGTCTTCGAGGACTTCTCGCTGATGATCATCCTGCTGCCGTTCGTCCTCCCCGCCATCCAGGCGGCCGGCTACGATCCGATCTGGTTCGGGGTGTACATGTGCATACTGCTGGAGGCCGGGCTGCTCTCGCCGCCGGTGGGATTGAACCTCTTCGTCATCCAGGGCGTGACAGGGGCCCCGCTCGGCCAGGTGGTCCGGGGAGCCGTCCCGTTCTTGTTCCTCCTCCTCACCGGGGCCGCCATCATCGTCACCTTTCCCCAGATCGCCCTCTGGCTCCCCTCCGTGTGGGTCCACTGAGCCCGCTCCGGGAACGCCGGCCTCACCGCAGGCCGCCGATCTTTTTCGACCCGAAGCGCTCGCGCCAGCGCGCCGCCGCCGGCGGGTTGACGATGTGCTTGGGCATCTCGCCCCTGAGCGCGCTCAGGGTGGACTCGAGAGCCAGCTTGAGGTTCGCCAGCCGCCCCGTCTCGGTGTGGCTCACGTTGTGCGGGGTGAGGATCACCCGCGCGGGATCCAGCATGCGCAGCGGGCTCTCCATGGGCAGGGGCTCCTGCTCGAAGACGTCGAGCGCCGCCCCCGCGATCCAGCTCTCGTCGATCGCCCGGTAGAGGGCGTTTTCGTCCACCAGCTCGCCGCGGGCCGAGTTGATGAGGAAGGCCGTCCGCTTCATGGACCTGAGCTCTTTTTCCCCGATCATGTGGCGCGTCTTCGGAGTGAGCGACAGGTGCAGGCTCACGATGTCGGATTCCGCCAGGAGCGTCGTGAGGGGGACGAGTTGGACGCCGAGCGGGCGGGACGCTTCGGGGGCGACGAAGGGATCGGTGGCGAGAAGGCGCGCCTCCCAGCCCTGGAGGCGCCGCGCAACCTGCGTGCCCACGCGGCCGAACCCCACGAGACCGACCGTCTTTCCCGCGAGAAGCCAGCCACGATCGACCCGCTGGCCCCACTCACCACGGCGGAGCTTGGCCTCGTTGCGCTTGACGCGTTTCAGGAGCGTGAGCATGAACGCGATCGCCGCCTCGGCAACGCCGTGGAAGTTCTGCGGGGTCGGGCTGTTGGCCACGACGATGCCCAGCTCCGTGGCGGCGGAGACCTCGACCTTGTCCACGCTGATGTACGGCACGACGACGAGGCGGAGCCGCTCCGCGGCCTGCAGCACCGCGCGGGTGATCGTGTCCAGGTGGGAAGCCATGATGACGTCGGCGTCCCGGCACCACTCGATCAGCTCCTCCTCGGTGTAGGGCTGCCGCCCCGGCTGGTCCACGGGCCGCCCGAGGACGACCTCGTGGCCGAGCTCGCGCAGCGGCTCGAACTCCTGGGACGGCCCGTAGGCACCGGTGACGTAGACCTTCATGGCTTCTTGCAGATGACGTTCAGGAGGGCCTGCCGTCGCTCTTCGTTCACCACCTCGAGCGCGCGCGCGAGCGCGCCGGGGAGGTCGGCCGGATCCTCCACGCGCTCGCCGTGGCCGCCCGAGGCCCGGCAGATCAGCTCGTAGTCGGGGGCGGGCTCGAGGTCGCTCATCGGCATCGCGCCGGTGCGCACCGCCCAGCCGTCCGGGGCGTAGGCCTTCGTCGCCCGCTTGACCGCGTTCCACGCGCGGTTGTTGAAGACGACCACGAGGAGGGGCAGGTTGTACGCCCGCGACACGAAGTGGGACGCCGTCGGGGACCCGAAGATATAGGCGCCGTCCCCCACCGCGCAGATGACCGTCTTGTCCGGCGCGGCGAGCTTCACGCCGAGGGCCGCCCCCAGCCCCCAGCCGAGTCCCGCGGCGGGGGAGGGGGCGAAATAACTTCCAGGCCTGCTGAAGCAGGTCTGAGTCACGTCCAGGTCGTACTCGTTCACCACGATGGTGCTCTCGTCCAGGACGTCCCCGAGGCACCGCGAGAGCCAGGCCATGTCACCTTCGCCTCCGGCCGCGGCGCGGCGAGTTTCGGGATCCACGGGACGTCCGACTCCACCGCGAGGATCACGTCGGCCTCGGCCAGGTACGGCGCCGGATCGTAGCCCGCGTGGAGCGGGTGCTGCTGGGGGAAGTTGACGTGGGTGGGCCAGTGGTCGAAGTGCGGCGCGCCGAGCGCCTCGGCGAGCCTGACCAGCGGCGCCACGGCGGCCGGGTCTCGCCCCGGCGCCTTGGCGATGATGAGGGGGTTCCGCGCGTCAGCCAGGGTCCGGGCAGCTTCGGCGATCGCCGCGGCCTCGGCGACGGTCGCACTGTTCCTGGGAGCCCGAGGCGGGTCCGAATACTCGAGCGTCTCCAGCAGTTCGGCGAGCACTTCCCGCGCGTGGGCCATCGCCACCGCCGTGACCTCGTGGGGCACGGTCATGGGGCGGGGGAGCGGCGTCCCTTGCGCGAGCCGCTTGGCGTATGCTTCCACGATCGGCGCGAAGTCGGTCCCCGCGTTGCCGAAGAAGTGCTCGATGCCCCGCGCGGCCAGGAGCTCAAGATACGCCTCCGCCGCGCTCTCCACCGCGACGCGTTTCAGCATTTTATGCGCAGGAGCCGGCGGGCGTTGCCCTCGTAGATCTTGGCCTTCTCTTCGGGCGTCGCGCGCATCCGCTCCATGGCGGCGATGGTCTCGCGGATGAAGCCCGGCCCCTTCTCCGGGTCGAAGGGCATGTCGGTTCCGAACAGGACCCGATCGGCGCCGAAGAAGGCCAGGCCGCACTCCATGGCGTGGTGCGCCCCGAAGAGGGCGGTGTCGCCGTAGAACATCTTGAAGTAGTCGAGGGGGCGGCGCTTGAGCCGCTTGAGGGCGGCCCCGTCGTCGGGGTCGTCGGTGCGGCTGCCGAGCTGGTCGAGCCCATGGCCGGCCCGCCCCTCGAAGTACGGGAGCATGGCGCCCATGTGGTGGGTGATGATCTTGAGATCGGGGAAGCGGTCGAACAGCCCGGAGAACACGAGGCGTCCCATGGCGATGGTGGTTTCGTAGGGCCAGCCGAAGGCCCACCAGAAATCATACCGCGAACGCTTCTCGGTCGGGTAGTCGGCGAAAGTGTCCGGCCTCGCGGGGTGCATCCAGATCGGGAGGCTGAGCGCCGCCATGCGCTCGAAGATCGGCCGGAAGTCGGGCTCGTCCAGCGGCCGGCCGTTGACGTTGGAGAAGATCTGAACGCCGGTGGCCTGGAGCTCTGTGATCGCACGGTCGATCTCCTTCACCGCCGCGTCGGGGTTGTTCATCGGAAGCGACGCGACGAAGCCGGGGAAGCGGTCCGGATGCCCGGCCACGATCTCGGCCATGCCGTCGTTGGCCAGGCGGGCCAGGTCGGGAGTGAGCTCGGGGCCGCCCAGCGCCTCGATCGGGGGAGATGCCAGCGTCAGCACCTGGACGTACCCCTCGTAGCGATCCATGATCTTGAGGCGCAGGTCCAGGTCCACGAGCACGGGGATGCCGCGGGTCCGCTTCTGCATATAGCGCCCCGCCGCGGAGGCCTGGAGCATCCGATCGTAGAACTTCCTCGGGAAGATGTGGGGGAAGATGTCGATCTTCATGGGATCTCCCTTGCTGGACTGAGACGCGCCCCGTTCCGTTCCCACAGGACGAGGAGGGCTCCGAGGGCGAGTCCGACCGCGTTGGCCGCGACCCACAGGCCGCTGGAGGGCGGCGGGAAGAGGCAGAGCCCGGCCAGCGCCGCCACGCTGCGCTTGGTCCAGCCGAGCGGGCGGAAGAGGAAGCCCGCGCAGGCGATGCCCAGGAGGATCACCCCCGCCGCCGCCGTGATCACGGCCAGGATGATTTCCGAGGGTGAGCCCTTGAGAAGCAACGCCGGGTGATACGCAAAGAAAAAGGGAACCACGTAGGCGACGATCCCGAGCCGCACTCCGGCCCAACCGGCCTTCATGAAGTCGGCCCGGCCGATGGAGGCCGCCGCGTAGGTCGCCAGGCAGACCGGCGGGGTGATCATGGAGAGCATGCCGAAGTAGAAGAGAAAAAGGTGGGCCCCCAGGGGGTCGATCCCCAGCTGGACCAGCGCGGGCCCCACCAGGACGGCCAGCATCACGTAGATGACGGCGGTGGGCATTCCCATCCCGAGCACGATGCAGACGATGGCGGTCAGGGTGAGAAGCAGGAGCGCATTCCCTCCCGCCGCCGAGACCAGCAGGAAGGAAAACTTGAAGCCGAGCCCCGACAGCTGGAGGACGCCGATCACGAACCCGGCCACGGCGGTGATGGCGACGATGTCCAGGAGCACGCGACCCGTCTCCTCGATGGCCGTGAGCAGCTTGCCGAGCGTCAGCCGGTCCTCGCGCTGGAAGGCGCCGACGAGGAGGGCGGCGATGACGGCGACCATTCCCGCCTTGCCGGGCTGCCAGACCGCGATCATGAGCGTATAGAGCAGGACCAGGAGCGGCAGGAGAAAGCTCCACCCGCGCCCCATCACGGTCCTGAACCGGGGGAGCTGCGCTCGCGGAAGCCCGACCAGGCGGCCCTTCGCCGCCTCCAGGTCCACCTGGACGAAGAGGGCGAGGTAGTAGAGCAGGGCCGGGATCACCGCGGCCAGGGCCACCTGGCCGTACGGGATCGCCAGGAACTCGGCGATCAGGAACGCGGCCACGCCCATGACGGGCGGCATGATCTGGCCGCCGGTGGACGCGACGGCCTCGATGGCCGCGGCCATGTGCGGGGCATAGCCAGTGCGCTTCATCATCGGAATCGTGATCGCTCCGTCCACGACCACGTTGGAGACCGCGCTGCCCGACACGGTCCCGAAGAGGCTCGAGCCCGCCACCGCGACCTTGGCCGGGCCTCCCCGGTAGCGCCCCATGGCGACCAGCGCCAGATCGGTGAGGAACTTGTCGCCGCCCACCGCGTAGAGCGCCTGGCCGAAGAAGATGAAGGCCACCACGATGCTCGCCGTCACCGCCAGCGGGAGACCGAAGAGCGCGTTCGTATCCAGATAGAGATAGACCGCGATCCGCTCCCAGGTCGAGCCCTTGCCGGCCAGCGGGCCGGGCAGGAGGTAGGCGAACTTGGCGTAGAGGATGAAGACGGCGCCCAGCCCCACCATGACCCAGCCCACGAGCCGGCGGGTGGCCTCGAGGACCAGGAGGATCGCCAGCGCACCCAGCCACACCTTGTCGGGCGTCAGGACGCCGAGGCGATAGGCGATGGTGGGGTACAGGAGGACGACGTAGCCCCCCACCGCGAGCCCGCCGAGACAGAGGAGCCAGTCGTACCAGGGGACCCGGTGGGCATGCCCACGCGCATGCGACCTGACGCCGAGGAAGACAGCGCCGAGGGCCAGGGCGAGGAAGAGGCCGAGGTACTGCTCCTTGAAGAAGGCGCGTCCGACGAGCTGGTGGACCTCCAGAGCCCAGAGGGCGCCGACCAGCGTGAGGGCCGACAGGAGCGCGCGCTCAGCCGCCCGGCCGGCGCCGGTCAACGACCTGAACTTCGAGGGTGCGACCACTTACGGGTTTATGGCGAGCAGCTTCTGCTGGGTCTGATCCATCGCCGGCGTCCACACCCCGCGCTCCTTGTAGAAGCGGACCGCGCCAGGATGATAGGGGGTCGTCACGTCGGGATCCGCGGCGCGCTCCCGCGTCCACTCCCTGAAGATCGGATGGAGCGGCGGAAGCTTGTCCGCATTTCCCCAGATGGCCTTGAGCACCGCTTCCACCACCGTATCCGGAACGCTCTTCCCGGCGATCAGATAGTTGTCGTAGGCGATGAAGCAGGTGTCCTCGACGACGGCCGCCGCCTTGCCGGCCTTGATCCAGCGGGGATAATAGCCCGGCACGGCCTGCCGGAGGCGACGCTCCCCCTCCGGGGAGCAATCGGTGGAGATGTGGCGCACGCCGATGGCGGCGTCGGCTTCCCTCACCTTCGCGGAGTTGATGGCGAACTCGGTCACGTCCGCGCGCCCCTGGACGAGCGCGTCCACGCCGTCGTTGACGGCCGGGACGGGGACCACCTTGACGTCATTCCAGGTCAGTCCCGCGCTCGCCAAGTGGCCGAACATGTTGTACCAGACGGCCAGATGCGCCGGGTACTCGCCGGTCATGCGCTTGCCCTTGATCTCGTGGATGGTCTTGATCGGGGAGTCCTTCCGCACCAGCAGGCCCACCAGCAGCGGCGAGCCGCGCATGACCAGCCGGGTGTTGGGGCCGTGGGGAAACGGGTTCCGCCCGCCGATCTGGAATTTGGGCCCCCGATAGGCGAGCGCCATGTCCACCGCGTTGTTGACGCCGAACTCGAGCTCGCCCGTGTTCAGGAGCGGGATAAACGTGCTCGAGCCCGCGTAGGGCTGGACCGACATCCTGACGGGTCCCGCTTCGCTCACGACCTTGGCGAGGCCGCTTCCGATGGTGTAGAAGACGGTCCCCGGCGGGTTGGTCCCGACGCTCACAGTCTGGGCCTGTGCCGCCGGGCCGAGCGCCAGCGCCATGGCGACGAGCGCGGCGCCGACGACCGCGTGACGAAGCAAGTGTGCAAACATGAAGGCCTCCTCAGAAAGAATCTGCCAGCGTTATAGCACGCCCGGGCGTCAGTCGTCCACGTACACGCAGACCGCTTCGACCCCCTCGCGGCGGAGCCGCTTTGCGTTGAACTCGCAGAACTCCTGGTGGAGAAACCGCTCCCGCGGCATCCACCTCCAGACGGGGTACGGATACGGGTAGGGAGCCACGACGAGGGTGTTCACGTAGATCCACCAGGCGATCAGAATCGTTGCCGGGATCTTCATGGGTGACCTCTGCCCCCTCACCTTAATCCTCTCCCCCCCTCACCCTACCTCTTCCCAGTGGGGAGAGGAGAAGAGGTGAGGAGCATCGGGTGGGGCAGGGTGAGGGGTCTATCAGGCGAAATTGGGCATGACCCGCTTCGCCAGCAGGTCGATCTGCTTCGGATCGTCGGTCACCGGGCCGAGGACGAGGTACTGAAGCCCCGCCCCCACCAGATCGGCGATCCGGGCGTTGATCCGGTCGATGCTGCCCGCCATGTAGCACTCCTGCAGGTGCTCCCAGGTCCGATGCGTCCCCATGGCCCGGAAGAACGGCGCCTTGGACTCCTCGAGCGCCTTGGCATCATTCGTTGTTTCCACCAGGTGGGTGAAGTTACAGTGGCCGAAGGTCAGCGTCCTGGGGTCGCGACCCACCGCCCGGGCGTGCTCCAGGATCTGCCCCCAGTCGCGCTTGACCCACTCCTGGGTGCCGGAGCAGCGCGAGAGCCAGTTGCCGGCCTTCACGACGCGGTCCATCACCGTCTTAGCGATGACCGGCACGTCGTGCTCGTGGGGATCCGGGATGCGCGAGCCGCCCGATACCCAGATGTCGGGCATCTTCGGCGGGCGGGGATCGCTGGTGACGTCGGTGAACTGGTAGTATCGGCCGCGAAAGCTGGCGTTGGGCCGCGTGAGCAACAGGGTGACGGCCTCGATGATCTCGTCGGTTCGCTTCCCGCGCTCCTCGATGCGCGACCCGGTCACCTCGTACTCGCGCACATACCAGCCGGGGCCGACGCCGAAGACGTAGCGGTTGTTCGACATGTGGCAGAGGGTCGAGATCTCCTTTGCCAGCACCACCGGGTGCCGCACCGGGAGCACGAGGATGCCGGTCGCCAGCCTCACCTTCGACGTCAGCGCGGCCGCGTAGGCGAGCATCGTCAGGGGCTCGAGCCAGGCGTTGGCGTAGAGTCCCGGGGCCGACAGGACGTGATCGATGACCCACACGTCGATCCCGTGCTCCTCGCACTTCCTGATCGATTCGGTGATGCGGCGGGCGTTCTCGGGGCCCCCCGGATCGTCGCTCCACGCGTAGGTGGGGATCCACGCGCCGAACTTCAGCTTGGCCAACTCATATCTCCTTCCTTATCCTGCCTCTCCCCTCGGGGGAGAGGGCGGGGTGAGGGGCGTTCATCGTTTGTAGTACCGGAACTCCAGCGTCGTGCACCCCTTGGGGATCCGGTAAGGGCCGTGGATCATGCCGGGCGGGCGGCAGGCGTACATCCCCGCCGTGAAGGTCTGCTTCTTCCCTAGGTCGATCAGCTCGCCCTCGAGGATCCAGACCTCTTCCCAGAAGTCATGGGTGATGGTCTCCGTCGTCTCCACGCCGGCGTCGAACTTCACGAGCCGCGTGACGTCGCCGGTCTTCTCGTCACGGCTCAGGATTTTCTCTCTTACGCCGGGGCCGCCGACACCCGCAGTCGTTGAGCCGCTGACCGGCTGCCAGGGGATCTGATCGGGCCTGAAGAACTCGAGTTCGGGCTTTGGCATCACCGTCTCGAAGCGATCCTATCGCCGGGCTATCCCCGGGTCAAGCGGGAGCCCCAGACCCGCTAGCCGTATAGGATTCGATACGGCGGTGTCACCCTTGCCGGCCGTGAGCGGGTGGGCTATATTCGGCGCACGCCCCAGCGGGCTCATCGCCCTGTCACGCTCGAGAGCGCGCAACCGGAGAAAGTCAGGAGGCCATATGATCACCGCCACCGTGCGATACAAGCTGCCGCCGCACATCGATTATGCAGCGTGCCGAGAGCATTTCCACAAGATCGCTCCCGGATTCCAACAGGTCGAGGGCCTGATTAGCAAGCACTTCATCTGGAGCGAAAGCGGCTGGGCGGGCGGCGTCTACCAGTGGGAAACGCTCAAGGACGCGAAGGCTTTTTACAGCGGACCGTGGCTCCACGGGATTATCGAGCGGTACGGGATGCCTCCGGACATCGAATTCTACGAGGTGTTCGCGCTGACCGACAACGCGCGGGGCACCGTCGAACTCTTTCGGGACTGGCCTGAATGCAAGACACATAAAGGGTAGTGTGCGGGTCAAGGTTGAGGGCGGGGGAGAGGGGAGGGTGAGGGGCGGAGGCGGGAGGCGAGGCCCGCGAGGCCCGACGGGAGCGCGAGGACCACGACGATCAGGGTGAGCCCGAGGCCCAGCATGTAGAAATACCGGAACTTGAGCAGGAGGATCTCCGAGGCCAGCCCGAGGAAGACCGCCCCGACGATCGGGCCCGCGACGGTCGTCGCCCCGCCCAGGAGCGCCATGATGACCGTCTGGAACGAGACGAACGGGTTGAACACCTGGGGATCGAGGTAGGTCCAGCGGGGAGCCATGGCGGCGCCCACGGCGCCCATGAACGCGGCGCTCAGGGCGAACGTCCCGACCTTGACGCGGGTGGTGTCGATCCCGAGGGTCTCCGCGCGCTCCTCGTCCGCGCCGATCCCCACGAGGGCGTACCCCCAGCGGGAGCGGCGCAGCAGGAGCGCCGTCACCACCGCGAGGCCGGCCAGGCAGAGAACCGTGTAGTAGAGGGTCCACGGTCCGGGGGGCGCCAGCAGGAGCCGCCCCACGGTACCCGTCACGCCGGTCTCGTACCAGATCAGCGTGTGCTTGGCGAGCTCGGCGAGGCCGAAGGTGAAGACGGCGAAGTAGGGCCCGCGGAGCCTGAGCGCCAGCGCGCCCACGACCAGCGCCATCGCGCAGCCCATCAGCGCCCCCCCGAGGACGGGGAGCGGCCAGGGGACGCGCGCCCCCACGATCGCCGTGAGGTATGCGCCGGCCCCGAAGAAGGCGCCGGTGGCCAGCGAGAGGTAGCGAGAGGGACCCGAGAAGAACGCCCAGGACACGGCCAGCGCGACGTCGGCGAGGATCGCCAGGGCGAGGGAGCGGTGGTAGGGGGAGAGGATCTCCGGCGCGGCGATCAGCGCCATCAGGAGGAGGACGAGCGCGAGCTTACCGGCCAAAGAGGCCCGAGGGCTTGAGAATCAGAATGAGCGAGAGGACGGCGTAGGAGGCGATCAGCCGGATGTCGGAGGCGGCCAGATAGACGCTCGCCGTCTCCACGAGCCCCAGGATCAGCCCGCCCAGGAGGCTGCCGACGACGTTGCCGAGGCCGCCCAGGATGACGACGACGAGGGCCGTCACGGTGTAGGGGAGGCCGATGAAGGGGGTCAGCTCGAAGAGCATGCTGATCAGCGAGCCGGTGACCGCCGACATGGCGATGCCGATCCCGAAGCAGAGGCCGTGGACCCGGGACAGGTCGATCCCCGCCAGCTGGGCGCCCTCGGGATCCTGCATCAGGGCGCGGATCGCCTTGCCGAGGAAGCTCCGCTGGAGGAAGACGTAGAAGGCGAGGCTCACCGCGAGTGCCACGGCCGCGGCGACGAGCCGGTTGGCGGGGAAGACCGATCCGAGGAAGCGCAGGGGGACCGCGAGGTAGCTGTAGCCCTTCAGATCCGCGCTCCAGAGAAGGAGCGCCGCGTTCTGGAGGACGAAGAGGAGACCGAAGGACAGCAGGAGCGAGCGGGACTCGAGCGCCTCGGCGGCCTCGCCGCCCGCCAGCACGCGCGCATAGAGGAGCCGATGGAGCACGAGGCCGGCGCCGAACGACGCCGGCCCCGTGATGAGGAGCGTGAGGAGCGGGTTCACTCCCCACGCGGTGTGCAGCGAATAGGTGAGGTACGCGCCCATCATGAGGAACTCGCCGTGGGCCACGTTGAGCACGCGCATCAACCCGTACTGGAGGTTGAGGCCCAGCGCGACGAGCGCGTAGATCCCGCCGGTAATCAGCCCCCCGACGACGATGTCAACGACCAGCGTCGGGCTTAGGCCCATGCGGGCTTTGGCACGACCGGGGTCCCGGTGGCCAGGCCCTTGGGCCAGACGATCTCGAACTCGCCCTTCTGCCACTGCCCCACCATGCCGGGAGTGGAAACATTGCTCCCCTTCACGAACCTGATGGGCCCGGCCACGGTCTGGAACTCCGTGCTGTCCACCATCGCCTTGATCTTCGGCCGGTCGAGCCCCACCTCGGCGACGCACCGCTCGAGGATCTGGAGCGACGCGTAGGCGAAGGCGCTTGCCCACCGGTCGGGCTCCTTCTGATGCTTCTTCACGTGGGCGTCGAAATACTCCTTGGCCCCTGCCGACTTCACCTTGGGGTTCCACCCCGCGATGCCCATCACCCCCTCGGCGCCCTTGAACCGATCCCGGTAGAAGGGGAAGGCCGTCCCCACCGCGGCGAGCCAGACCGGCGGGTTCCAGTCCACCTCCTTCGCCTGGCTGGTGGCGAGGATGTTGTCGGGCGGGTAGGTGAGGCCGACGAAGGCGTCCACCCCCGCCGCCTTGAATCCCTTCAGGACGGGCGAGAGATCCTTGACCCCCAACGGGTAGCTCTTGACATCCACGGCTTCGAGGCCCGCCTCCTTCAGCGCCGTCGCCGCGCTGGCGTTCAGCTCGATCCCGAAGAGGTCGTTCACGTACGCGATGGCGATCTTCGAGATCTTGCCCTGCGCCTTGAGCTCCTTCAGGATGCCCGCGAAGGCCCCCATGATCTGGTCCGGCTGCTGGAGGAGCGCGTAGAAGTACGGGAGCTGGAGATCCTTGATCTTGTTCGACACGGCCGTGGGGCCAAGCAGGGGGTAGCCGTACTTGTTCGCGACGGGGGCGACGGCGAAGTTCATCGCCGTGCCCCACGGGGGCAGCATGAGATCCACCCTGTCGTCGGTGGCCAGCTTCTCGTAGAAGCGCACCGCGGTCTCGTGCTCGCTCCGGTCGTCGATGGAGATGAACTCGATGGGCCGCCGTCCCTGGCCCTTCACCAGGAGGCCGCCCTTGGCGTTGGCCTGGGCCTGCCACAGCGTGTAGTTCGGCCCCTGGGTGATCCCGGCGCCGACAGAGTACGGCCCGGTGGCCGAGAGCGTGTAGCCGATCCGCACGGGCTTGGCCTGGCCCCAGGCCCGGCCCCGCAGCGTGCCGAGCGCGGCCGCGGCGCCGGCAGTGGTCTTGAGGAATTCCCGCCGCTTCATGCTCATGGTGGTTCCCTCCTTTGTCAGGGCCCCCTCACTTTCCCTTCCCCCTCACCCTCCCCTCTCCCCCACAGGGGGCGAGGACAAAGGTGGGGCAGGCAGGGTGAGGGGGCAAGTTCAGGGCGTCGCCGGCCCGAGATAGGCCTGGAGCACCCGCGCGTCGCGCGCGACCGAGCGCGGGTCGCCCTCCGAGATCACCTCGCCGTGGTGGAGGACGATGACCCGCTCGGCGGTCTCCATCACCGCCCGCATGACGTGCTCGATCCAGAAGAGCGCGATTCCCCACGTGTCGCGGATGCGCCGCAGAATTTCGGTGACCCGGCTCATCTCAGCGCCGGTGAGGCCCGCCAGGATCTCGTCGAGCAGCACGATTCGGGGGCCGAGCGCCAGGGCCATCGCCAGCTCCAGGAGCTTCCGGCGCCCGGCCGGGAGATGGCGCGCGGGGACCCCGGCCTGACCACCGAGCTCGACGAGATCGAGCAGCGCCCGTGGCGGGGCGCTCGGTCGCCCGCTGAAGAGCGCCGCGATCCCGACGTTCTCCGAGACCGTAAGGTCGAGAAAGGGCCGGGGCGTCTGGAAGGTCCGCGCGACTCCGAGGCGGGAGATCCGGTGCGCGGGGAGCGCGGCGATCTGATGCTCCGCCAGGCGAATCGTCCCCTCCGAGGGGCGGACGAGCCCGCTGAGCAAATTGAACAGCGTGGTCTTGCCGGCGCCGTTCGGGCCGATCAGGGCGACGATCTCGCCCTCGCCCACGCCGAAGCTGACCCCATTGAGAACCCGCAGGCCGCCGAAGCGCTTGCCAACGTCCGTGCCTTCGAGGAGAATCAGCCCCATGGGTTCCCCCTTTAGACCACAATCGGCGGGCGGCTGTCAACGCGTCCGCCCCTGTCGTAGACCGAGGCCATGGGCGGACGTCGCCTGACGATCCTCGGCTTGGCCGGGGTGCTTGCATTCCTCCCGGGTTCCGCGGGGGCCGGAGCGCCGACCGAGACCCTGCGGGCGGCCGCCGAGAGGGTGACCGAGATCCTGGACGACCCGGCGCTTCAGGCCGAAGCCCGGGCGCTGGAGCGCCAGGTCGCCGTCCGCGGGGCGGTGATCGACCTCTTCGACTTCGCCGAGATCTCCCGGCGGGCCCTGGCCCGCCACTGGCGGCCTCTCAGCGGCGCCGAGCGGGAGGAGTTCGTCGGGCTCTTCCGCGCCCTGCTCGACCGCACGTACCTGCCCCAGATCAAGCTCTACCAGGGCGAACGGATCCAATTCGTCGGCGAATCGGTGGACGGCGACTTCGCGGCGGTGCAGGCGCGTATCCTCACGCGCCGGGGTCAGGAGGCTGCCGTGATCTTTCGCCTGCACCGTGTCGGCGAGCGCTGGCTCATCTACGACGTCTCGGTCGAGGGGATCAGCCTCGTCGGCAACTACCGGGCCCAGTTCGACCACATCATCCAGCGCGCCTCCTACCAGGGGCTCGTCACGCGCATCAGGCAGAAGCTGGCCGACGGCCTCTCCCGGTAACCCGGCTACGCCGACGTGTAGTCCTCGCGCTTGCGCAGCTCGACGAACACTCCGTGGGCGTCGCGCGGATGGACCCACGCCACGTCCGGCCTTCTCTGATCGACGCGGACGCCTTGGCTTCGCAGGTGTGTCACGGCGCCGGGGATGTCCCCGACCTCGAAGCCGACCAGGTACACTCCCTCGCCGTGCTTTTCCAGGAAACGGGCCACGTGCTTGGTGGGGTCGATCGGCTCCAGGAACTCGATGTGGCCGATGCCCGTCGGCAGGATCGCGTTCCTGAATCCGAATTCCCTGGACTCGGTCCGGCGATGGACCTTCAAACCGAACAGCCGGCTGTAGCGCTCCACCGCCTCATCCAGGTTCCGAACCGCCACCGAGAGCTCCACGACGTCGCCCAGCATGGTGATCCTCCTTGTCGTTTCTACCGCTCGGTCAAGTGGGCCTAGCCTAGCCCGCGGTACCGGAAGGGGTCAAGCGCCGCCTTGACAGCGAGGCGGCGGCGACATACAGTGCCGCGGTGAAGCGAGGGCCTCGATGCGTTTCGGGCTCCTGATCACGAACCAGCACCTTCCCGCGGAGCCGTCCGGCGAGCGCTTCGCCGAGACGATCGAGCAGGTGCGCCTCGCCCGGGCCCTGGGCTTCGATCTGATCCTCTTCGGCCAGCACTTCCTCGTCAGCGAGTTCCAGATGCTGCAGCCCTCGGTCGCGGCCGCCCGGCTCGCCGCGGAGGCCGGGCCGATGCGCCTCGGGATCACGATCTACCTGCTCTCCCTCCTGAACCCGGTTGCGGTAGCCGAGGAAGTGGCGACGCTGGATATTCTGACCGGCGGGCGTTTTATCTTCGGTGTGGGCCTCGGCTATCGCGAGGTGGAGGATCAGGCCTTCGGCCTCGCGAAGGGGGAGCGCGTGGCCCGGCTCGTCCGTCACCTCGACGTGATCCGGCGGCTGTGGGAGGGAGAGGCCGTCACGTTCGACTCCCCGTACTGCCGGCTGGCCGGCGCCCGGACCGCGCTCAGGCCCCTGCAGCGCCCGCACCCGCCCGTGTGGGTGGCGGCCAACAACGACCGGGCCGTCGAGCGCGCGGCGGAGATCGGCGATACCTGGATCATCAATCCCCACGCCACGCTCGAGACGATCGCCCGGCAGATGACGCTCTACCGGGCGGCGCTCGCGCGTGCCGGGAAGGCGTTCCCGTCGGAGCTGCCGATGATGCGGGAGATCTGCGTGGCGGAGAGCCGCGCGGAGGCGGTTCGGCTGGCGCGTCCGCATCTCGAGCAGAAATACCGGGCCTACGTCCAGTGGGGCCAGCACCGCGCGCTCCCGCAGGATGACGACATGACGCAGGCCTTTGACGACCTCCTGCGCGACCGGTTTATCCTGGGCGATCCGTCCGAGTGCGCGGCCGAGATCGAGCGCTGCGTGGCGGCGACGGGGGCGACCACCATGCTCTTCAGGGTCCACTGGCCGGGAATGCCCCACGAGGCGGTCACCCGGGCGCTGCGGCTCCTCGCGGAGAAAGTCCGGCCCGTGCTGGCGTGAGGAGGCTGAGCCCGATCAGCGGCGCTCGAGCGTCACGATCCGCGCTTCGAGGTGCAGGAAACGCCGGTCTACCTGGGCGAACCCCTCTCGCATGTCCTCCCGCAAGCGCTCGACCTTCTGGTCGAGCCCGTTGAGACCCTCGGCGACCAGCTCGATCTTGGACATCAGACCTTCGGCGACGATGTCGAAGTGGTGGCGGGCCTCGACGAACCGGCCCTCGGTGTGCTGGCGGGCCGCGGCGGCGAGTGCCTCGGCATGCTGGTGTGTCTCTGCCGCGCTCGAGCGGATTTCCCGGCTCAGGTCTTCGCGCAGGCGGTCGAGGCTGGGATCAAGACCATCTGGCCCCATGACCCCGACTGTGACTTCTTCCCATCATGCTGTCAAGAGTATCGATTCTCAGACGGTCCTTGGAGGGGGTGAGCCCAGCTGACGCAGCGCCGCCTCCGCCCGAGAGAGCCAGAGCGTCATCCCCATCGAACGGAAGAGCTCCATCGCCCGGCCCAGCTCGGCTCGGGATTGGTCGCCCCGGGCCGTCTCGGAATAGAGAGCGCCCAAGCCCAAGTGGCAGCGGGCCGCGAGCGGGCGCATTCCCAGCTCGTCGGCGAGGGCGAGGGCCTCCCGGTAGGAGGCTTCGGCCCGATCGAAATCCGGAGCGCCCGGGTCCAGGTGGATCTCGCCGAGGAGCCGGAGGGCCCAGGCCTGGTTGCCCCGCTCCTTGACCTGGCGGGAGAGATTGAGGGCCCACTCGGCAAGCTGCCTCGCGCTGTCCCGACGGCCGGCCAGCAGGTGGGCCTCGCCGAGCCAGGCGACTCTCTGGGAGTGCAGGGCCATGAGCTTCATGGAGGCGGCCTGCTCGACGCCCTGCTCCAGGAGCGGGGCGGACTCGGCGGCCCGCCCCGCCAGGGCGTAGGCGGCGCCCAGGGCCGATGCGACGAACGGAAACAGGAGCTGGATGCTCTCGGCCCGGCCCAGGGCCAGAGCGCGCTCCAGCGCCGGGATGGCCCCGGCGAGGTCCCCCTTGAGGAGATGGAGACTCCCGAGGGCGAAGCGCGTGAGCATGAGGCTATACGGGTGACGGAGGGTCTTGGCGATCCGGCCGGCCTCCTCTCGGCAGGCGATCGCCTCCGCGAACTCTCCGCGCTCAGAAAGGCACAAGACGAGCCACGTCCGGGACAAGACCGAGACCGGAGCGACCAAGTCGAAGTGCTCGCTGGCCAAGTCCCCCTGGAGCTCATCGACGTTCCTCCCCAGGAAGTCGACGGCCTGCCCGTAGTCGCCGAGGGCGTGGTGGGCCTGGCCCACCCGGAAGTTCGCCACCACCTTCCCCCCGAAGTTCCTGAAGTCGGCGGCGATGGTGAGCTCCAACTTCCCCGTCTCGACGGCTCGGTCGTGCTCGCCGATCCACCAGAAGGAGGAAGCCGTCGTCGGCGGTGACGCGGTCGCGCCGGACTGATCGAGATAGGCGACGGCCTTGTCCCACACCTCGCCCCTGAACGCGTGGTGGGCGAGCCGGTCGGCGTGCTCGGCCAGGCGGTCTGGATAGAGTCGCTCGATGGCCTCGACGATCCGAGCGTGCAGCGCGCGCCGCCGTTCCTGGAGGAGGCTCCCGTAGGCGACTTCCAGGGTCAGCGCGTGCTTGAAGGTGTACTCGGCGATCGGAAAGAGGCTCGTCTCGTAGAGGAACTCCGCCGCCTGGAGATGGGCAAGCCTCCCGCGGAGGGTGTCCTCGGGCTGGTCGGCTACCGCCTGGAGGAGAGGAAGGGGCACGTCCTTGCCGATGACCGCCGCCGTCTGGAGCAGAGCCTTCTCCTCGGGGGCGAGCCGGTCGATCCGGGCCGCTAGGACGGCCTGCACGGTGGCCGGCACCTGGATCGCGTGGAGGGGTGTTGCGAGGCGATAGGCCCCGCGCTCGCCGACCAGGACCCGGGCCTCGACCAGGCTCCGGACGCTTTCCTCCAGAAAGAACGGGTTCCCCTCGGTCCGTTCCGTCAAGAGATGCTTCAGCGGCGCCAAGCCGGAGTCGTCTCCGACGAGGGCCTGAAGCACTTCCTCGCAGCTCTCGGGGGGCAGCGGGTCTACCCGGAGCTGGGTGTAGTACGTCTTGCCCCCCCAGCCGTGACGGTACTCCGGGCGGTAGTTGACGAGGAGGAGCAAGCGAGCGGTCGGGAGGCTCCCGACCAGCATGTCGAGGAGCGCCTGGGTCTCCGAGTCGATCCAGTGCAGGTCCTCGAAGACCAGGATCAGGGGCTGGCGCTGGCTCTCCCTGAGGAAGAGAGCCTTGACGGCCTCCAGGATCCGCCCCGGGCGCTGGCGGGGATCCAGGGACCTGAACGGGTCGTCCTCGGGGAGGGCCTCCAGCAGCCAGAGCAGCGGGGGGATGATCTCTTTGAGCCGCTCGTCCAGGGTCAGCACCTTGCCGGTCACCTTCTCGCGGACCCGTTGGGTCGTGTCGCGGTCTTCGATCTGGAGGTACGTCCTGAGAAGGTCGATGAGGGGCAGATGGGCGGTGGCCTTCCCGTAGGAGACCGACGAGCTCTCGAGGTTCAACCATCCCTGGGTTCGGTGGGAGCGGGTGAACTCCCAGAAGAGGCGCGACTTGCCCACCCCCGGCTCGCCCACGAGGGCCACGACTTGGCCCTGGCCGGCGCCGGCCCGTTCCAGGGCTCCCCGGAGAGCCTCCAGCTCGGCCTGGCGGCCGACGAAGCGCGTCAGCCCGCGGGCCGCGGCGGCCTGAAGGCGGGTGCGCGCCGGCCCGGCCCCGGTAAGCTCGTACACGTCGATCGGGGCCTCCAGCCCTTTGACTGGCACGGGGCCGAGGCGCTTGACCAGGACGTGGCCTTCGGCCAGTCGCAGGACGTCGGCGGTGAGCAGCACCGATCCAGGCATCGCCATCTGCTCCATCCGGGCGGCGAGATGCGTCGTCTGGCCGACCGCCGTGTAATCCATGTGGAGGTCGCTCCCGATGGACCGGACCACCACCTCCCCGGAGTTCAGCCCGACGCGAACGTGGATGGGAACGCCCGCCGTCCGCTGGGCCTCCTCGGCGTAGCGTTTCACCTGCTCCTGCATCGCGAGTGCGGCGTAGCAGGCCCGCACGGCGTGGTCCTCGTGGGCCAAAGGCGCCCCGAAGAGGGCCATGATCCCGTCGCCCATCACCTGGTTGACCGTGCCCTCATAGCGGTGGACGGCCTCCATCATGCGCTCGAGGACGGGGTCGAGGAGCTTCCGCGCCTCCTCGGGGTCGCGGTCGGCGAGGAGCTCCATGGAGCCCTTGAGATCGGCGAAGAGCACCGTCACGTGCTTGCGCTCGCCCTCGAGGGCACTCCGGGAGGTCAGGATCCTCTCGGCGAGATGGGTCGGCACGTAGGATTGCGGAGAGGCGAACTTCGCGGGCGGTGTGGAGACGGCCGCCTCGCCCAGCGCCCCCCCGCACTCGTTGCAGAAGCGGCTTCCGGGGGCGTTCGCGTGGGCGCACGCGGGGCAGAGGACCTGGAACCGCGCCCCGCAGGCATTGCAGAACTTAGCCTGCGGCGGGTTCTCCTCCTGGCACTGGGGGCAGCGCATCCGGCCCCGAGTGGGCGTTAGGAGCCCTCGTTGACCTCGATGATTTCGTCCGCCACCAGGCCGTGAGCCTCACGGTGGACCGCCGCCGCCGCTTCTTTGCTGGGCGCTTCGACCAGGCAGAAGACCTTCCCCGTGCCCACGTCGAACCAGTACTTGAGGTAGTTCACCCCGTACTTTCGCTGGACCCTCAGGTCCTTCTCGTGGGCGTCGGCGACCCCTTCCTTGGTCAGCCCCTCGATCTTGTTGTGAACGTCGAGATAAAGCGCCATCTTTCGGCTCCTTTCTTCGGAAGTCGGTTCGGCCGTCTTCTAGCCCCGGCGCGGCGTCTCGTCCCGGTCGATGCCCAGCGCAGGCTTACCGGGTCGGCATCAGGCCGCCGGCTTGATGTTCTGGTTCACCCGGAACAGGTTCGTCGGGTCGTACTTCTTCTTGAGCGAAGCCAAGCGCGCGTAGCTCTCACGGTAGGTCGCCCTGATGCGCTCCTCGCCCTCGTCCATCATGAAATTCACGTACGCGCCTCCTGCCGAGTACGGGCGCAGCGCCTCCCAGTAGGCCTTCGTCCACTCCGTGATCCGCTTCGTGTTGGCCGGGTCGGGCATCGTAGCCCTTGTCGCCCGGCTCGATAAGTTCGCCGCGCAGATTCGCCTTGAATTCTCTTAGAGTTGTCTCGTTCATCGTCCTGCTCTCCAGAGAAATGTTTTCAGTGCACGTCGAGATAAAGCGGCAGCCTTTCCCCCCGTCGAAAGTGGACCCAATAGGTCCGATTTGCAACGAAGATAGCCCAGTGTCCCTTGGCTGTCAACAACACACCTTCCCATGGGGCAGGCGTTCGACCAGCTGGTTCGCGACCGGTTCGTCCTGGCGCGCATTATTCACGAACGGCGATGGCGCGACCGGGCGGGTGGCGCAGGGTGCAGCCCCCACCGGGCCGCGCGCAGTGGGCCCCCCTCGTCCCGTCCGCCGCGCGCAGCGCGGCGTTCGGGCGAGTGGGTGACGGAGCCGGACCGACGGGGGCTGCGCCCTGCGACAGGCCCCCGGACCAGCTCCCCGTGCATGACGTCGCCCATGCGCCGCTCTCTCTGGCAGATCGGGCAGACCACCGTGCTCCGTTCAGTCCGTGTCATCTCATTCTTCCCTTCCGGTAGGCCCCCAGGTAGGCGATCAGGCCGAGGGCCCCGAAGATCCCCTCCCAGGCGATCTGCGACGTCGCGACGGCCGGCGCCAGCTCGCCGCTCAAGAATCCGTGAATGGCGCGGGCGAACTGCAGCCAGGTGCCGAGGAACGGCACCCAGGCGACGGCGCGGTAGCGGTCGAGGTCTCGGGCCATGATGAGGCAGAGGACGCCGAGGGCGATCCACGGCGGGCCGACGATCCGGGCGAGGGCCGGGTCCTTCAGCGGGAAGTTCCAGATCCTGGCGGCCGCCTCGGGCGCGAGGAGCGCGAGGGCGCCCATGACCAGGAGCTGGGGGACGAGCAGGTAGAGCATCACCTTGAAGAAGGTCCTCATGGCGCCCCCTTCACACGATCTTTCTCGCGCCGAGATCGGCGAGCGTCTCGCGGCCTAGACCGAGGTGCTTGGCGTACACGTGGGCGTTGTCCTGACCCGGCGCCCGGCACGTCCACTTGAGCCGGGGCGGGGAGGCCGACATCTTCTGGAAGGGGAACTGGATCAGGAGATCGCCGTAGGTGGGATCCGTGAAGACCGCCAGCGTCCCGCGATCGCGGTAGTGGTCGTTCTTGATCACATCCGGCAGGTCCACGACGCGGCCGACGACGATAACCCCCATTTCGAGCCCGCGGTTCGCCGCCTCCGCCTTCGCGGCCAGCTCCTCGAAGGTGCGGGTCGAGGTCCACGCCTCGACCTCCCGGTGGAGGCGACGCTGGACCTCGAGGCTCTTCCGGGAGAGGACGGTGGGGTGCTGCTCGGCCAGCTCGGGACGGCCCATGAGCGCCGTCAGCGCCTTCCAGGCCGGGTCCATGACCGCCGCCAGGAGCACGTAGCCGTCCTTCGAGCGGAAGTAGGCATACGGGAAGATCGCGGTGTCGTAATTGCCCACCCGCGCGCGCAGGACGCCGTCCAGCTCCCACCACGCGCACGCCCCGTCCGTGCTCCGCATGAGCGCCTCCGCGGGGGAGACGTCCACGAACTGGCCGACTCCGAGCGTCGATCGCGCGTGGAGCGCCGTGAGGATCCCGAAGGCGCCCCAGAGGCCGCCGAGCGCCCAGCCGTGCCAGCTTCCCTGGCGCGTGGGGACGGCTGTGGGGTCAGGGTCAGGCCCATCCGGGAGAAAGCCGCTGATGAACGTCACGCCGGAGAGGGCCTGGTCGGCGATGTCCGCGTTGGGCTGGCCGCATCCGGCGCGCGGCCCGAACTGGCCGTAGGTGTACAGCGCGCAGTAGATGAGCCGCGGATTGACGGGCGCGAGCTGGCGGTAGCCGAGCCCCCAGGCGTCCATCCGTCCGGGGAGAAACGTCTCGATCAGGACGTCCGCCCTTGCCGCGAGCGATTTCAGGAGGGCGCGGCCCTCGGGGGCCTCGAGGTTGAGCGTGACGTGGAACTTGTTGCGCCCCTCGACGAGATACCCGAGGCCCATGTCCTGGTGGAGGAGCCCGAAGGGGGTGAAGTGGCGCGCGGGATCGCCGCCGGGCGGCTCGATGCGGATCACCTCGGCGCCCAGCTCGGCCAGGAAGGACGACGCTACGAGCCCCCCGAAGCTCGCCCGGGAGCAGTCGAGGACGAGGAGGTCGTCCAGCGCCTCGGGCTTGGCGAAGGCGTGGGCCGGGTGATCGAGCTCGCGCATCAGAGCGCCTTGCCTTCGCCGGACCAGCCGTCGGGCGGCTTCTGCCCCGGCTTGTCGGCCCACCGGCCGATGACGCCCTCGGACTCCAGCGCCCGGATCTCGCCCGGCGCGAGGCCGAGGAGGCCGCGGAAGATGAAGTCGTTGTCGGCCCCGATGGGCTTGATCGTCCACTTGATCCGTCCCGGCGTGGCGGACAGCTTGGCCGGAGGGCCGTACAGCGGGAACCGGCCGTAGATGGGGTCGTCGTGCCGCCAGAGGGTGCGGCGCGTCTCGAGGTGGGCGTCGGCGCAGTGGTCCTTGCCGCTCGCCACGGGCGCGGCGGCGAAGCGGTGGCGGTCGCCCAGGGCCACGAGGTCGGCGCTGGTGAGCCCCCGCGCCCAGTCACGGATGGCTGTGAGGAGCGCCTCCCGGTTTTCATCTTTCGCGCGGGCGAGCTGAGTCCGGAAGCGCGGGTCCTGGGCGAGATCGCCGCGCCTCATCGCCGCGGCCAGGCCGGCGAAGGCCTGGTCGGTGGGAGCGGAGATGGCCACGAACCCGTCCTTCGCCTCGACGATATCGGAGGGGACGATCCCGACGTCGGCGTTGCCGTAGCGCAGGCGGTAGCGTCCCGTGAGCCCGTGATACACCCATGTCCAGTCCAACATCCGGATCAGCGCCTCCACCTGCGCGATCTCGATGAACTGGCCCTCGCCGGTCCTCATCCGGTGGTGGAGCGCCGCCAGGATCGTCGCGGCGCCGGCGACGGCGCCGAGGTAGTCGCCGATGTAGCCGCCGCTCTTGAGGGGCGGGCGCGACGGAAAGCCCGAGATCGCCGCCATGCCGCTCTCCCCCTGGGCGATGGCGTCGTAGGACGGGCGGCCGGTGCCGTAGTCGCCCCACTGGCCGAAGCCGTTGTGGGCGGAGTAGATGAGGCGCGGGTTGACCTCGTGCAGCTGGCGGTAGCCGAGTCCCCAGCGCTCGAGGGTGCCGGCCCTGAAGTTCTCCACGAGGACGTCGGCCCGAGCCACGAGGCGCTTGAAGATGTCCACCCCTCTCGGCTTGCGCACGTCGAGGCCCGCGAAGTACTTGTTCTTCGGCTCGGAGAGGCCGATCAGCGACATGTTCCAGTGGTACGTGGGACCGAGCGCGCGGATCGTGTCACCCACGCCCGGGATCTCCACCTTGATGACCTCGGCGCCGTACTCCGCCAGGTAGCTCGTGGTGGTGGGGCCGAGGAAGATCGTGCCGAGGTCCAGGACGCGGAGATCTCGGAGCGCCTCGGGCCTGGCGAAGATCTTCGCCGGATCGAACAGGGCCGCGGCCCAGTCGAGGTAGGGCTGGGCCATCAGGGCAGATCCAGGAGGATTAGCTCGACCGTGGCGGACGCAGCGAGGAGAAGCCGCGACTCGTCGGTGATCCGCGCCTGGTCTCCGGCCGCCAGCGCCTCCCCGTTCAGCGCCACCGCGCCACTGATGACGAACGCGTAGGCTCTCCGCCCCTGAGCGAGCGTGTGGGTCGCGCTCTGGCCCGGATCGAGCGCGGCGATGTAGATCACCGCGTCCTGGTCGATCCTGAGCGTGTCGCCGGCGGTGCCCGAGACGACCGGAAGGAGACGGCCCTGGCGCTCCGCCTTGGTGAACTGGCGCTGCTCCCAGCGGGGCTTGAGCGAGCGCGTGAGGGGAAGCACCCAGATCTGGAGCAGGTGGAGGGGGTCCGTCTTCGACGGGTTGTACTCGGCGTGGGTGATCCCGGTCCCCGCCGACATAACCTGGATCTCTCCGGGGTGGACTCGGCCGCGGTTCCCCAGGTTGTCCTGATGCTCCAGCTCTCCTTCCAGGACGTAGGTGATGATCTCCATGTCCCGGTGCGAGTGCGGCGGGAAGCCCGTGGCCGGCTGGATCACGTCGTCGTTGAAGACGCGGAGCGGGCCGAAGGAGAGATTCGCCGGGTCGTAGTAGTGGTCGAAGGAGAAGTGCCAGTAGGTGGACAGCCAGTCCATCTCGTGATGATAGCGGTCCTTCGATCGGATGATCTGCTTCATCTCAGGCGACCCCCGCGCCCATGCCGCCGTCCACCGGCAGGCAGACCCCGGTGATCCAGCGTGCCTCGTCGCTCGCGAGATAGACGGCGGCGTAGGCGACGTCGTCAGGCTCGCCCAGCACGCCGAGGGGATGGCGCCTGACCAGCGCCTCGTAGTCCCCGCTCCGGCGGAGCGCCACCAGGAACTCGCGGTTGATCTCCGTCTCGACGAAGGCCGGGCAGATGGCGTTGACGCGCACGCCGTGCCGGGCGTAATCGACGGCGATCTGCCGCGTCAGGATGGACACCCCGCCCTTGGAGGCGCCGTAGGCGGCGCGGTTCGGGGTGCCCTTCAGGCCGGCCATCGA
>JACPSW010000097.1 GCA_016193045.1 Candidatus Rokuibacteriota bacterium
CGATGACCTTGTCCACGTGCTGGGCGCCCTCGATCCTGTCGCGCATGCCCGGGCGCTCCTGAGCCCGATGGAGCATCTGGGCCAGCGCGCGAAAGAGGATGTCGTTGACGAGGGTGGACTTCCCCGACCCCGACACGCCCGTGATGCAGGTGAAGGTGGCGAGCGGGATCCGGACCGGCATCCCTTTGAGGTTGTGCTCCCGGGGGCCGTGGATCGTGAGGAACTTGCCGTTGGGCTTCCTGCGGCGGTCCGGGATGGGGATCCGGAGCTCCCGCGCCAGATACCGGCCGGTCAGCGAGGCGGCATTGGCCATGATCTCGTCGGGCGTTCCCACCGCGACGACGTGGCCCCCGAGCTCGCCCGCTCCCGGCCCGAGATCGATCACGTGATCCGCGGAGCGGATCGTTTCCTCGTCGTGCTCGACGACGAGGACCGTGTTGCCCAGATCGCGGAGCCGCTTCAGCGTCTCAAGGAGCCGACGGTTGTCCCGCTGGTGGAGGCCGATAGAGGGCTCGTCGAGGATGTAAAGGACGCCCACCAGGCTCGAGCCGATCTGGGTGGCCAGCCTGATGCGCTGCGCCTCGCCGCCCGCCAGCGTCCCCGCGGGCCGGTCCAGGGTCAGGTAGTCGAGCCCGACGTTGGTGAGGAAGCCCAGCCGCTCGCGGATCTCCTTCAGCACCCGGCGGGCGATCGTCGCTTCGCGCTCCGAGAGCTTGAGACCGTCGAAGAACTCTGCCGTGCCCTTGATCGTGAGCGTGACGACGTCGGCGATGGAGCGGCCGGCGATCTTCACCCCCAGGGCCTCGGGGCGGAGGCGGGACCCCCGGCACGCGGGGCAGTCCCGGAGCGACATGAAGCGCTCCACCTCCAGGCGCGTCTCCTCTGAGAGGGTCTCCTTGTAGCGGCGGTCGAGGACCTTCAGCACCCCTTCGAAGCCGCCGTCGGGCTCGCCCCGGAGGACCAGCTCGCGCGTCTTCCGCGGGAGCTTCTCCCACGGCGTGTCGAGGCTGAAGCGGTGGCGCTTGGCCAGGACCTGGAGGGTCTGCTTGAAGTACACCGACTCCTTCCGCGCCCACGGCGCCAGCGCTCCCTGCTTGAGCGACTTCCGCGGATCGGGGACGAGCAGCTCCGGATCCAGCTCGTACCGCGTGCCGATGCCGCCGCACGCGGGGCAGGCGCCGTAGGGGTTGTTGAAGGAGAACATGCGTGGCGACACCTCGGGGAACGAGATCCCGCACTTGGCGCAAGCCAGGCGCTCGGAGAACACGAAGGCCTCCCCGTCAAGGGTCTCCACTTGAACCACGCCGTCCGCCAGCCGCAGCGACGTTTCCAGCGAGTCGGCGAGGCGATTGCCGACCGGTTCGCGAACGATCAGGCGGTCCACGATCACCTCGATCGTGTGCTTCTTGTTCTTGTCGAGGTCGATCTCCTCGGTCAGCTCCCGCGGCTGGCCGTTGACCCGGACGCGCGCGTAGCCCTGGCGGCGGAGGTCGAAGAAGAGCTTCTTGTACTCGCCCTTGCGACCGCGCACCACCGGCGCCAGGATCAGGAGCCTGGTCCCCACGGGGAGCGTCACCACCCGGTCCACCATCTGCTGGACGGTCTGGGCCGAGATGACCTGGCCACAGGACGGGCAGTGGGGCACGCCGACCCGGGCGAAGAGGACGCGCAGGTAGTCGTAGATCTCCGTCACGGTCCCCACCGTGGAGCGCGGGTTCTTGGAGGTGGTCTTCTGCTCGATGGAGATGGCGGGTGAGAGCCCCTCGATCGAGTCCACGTCCGGCTTTTCCATCTGCTCCAGGAACTGCCGGGCGTAGGCCGAGAGCGACTCCACGTAGCGCCGTTGCCCCTCGGCGTAGATCGTGTCGAAGGCGAGCGAGGACTTCCCGGAGCCCGAGAGCCCCGTGATCACGACCAGCTGGTCGCGCGGGATCTCGAGGTCGATGTTCTTGAGGTTGTGCTCGCGGGCGCCGCGGATGATGATCCGGTCGGAGGCCATGCGGATATCTTAGGCGCGGGCCGGGCGCCCCGCAACCCGGAGGACGGCGGCCGCGGCGGGCGCCGCCACCAGGGCCGGATAGGCGACGAGCGCCTGGGCCACCGCGCCGCCCGGCGGCCAGACCTTCCCGGCGGCAGTCACGCCCAGGAACAGGACGACGCCGACCGCCAGCGCCCAGGTCGCGGCGTGAGATCGGGCCGGCGGCGGGCCGAAAAGAATGAGGGGCGCCAGGCACGAGGCTCCCAGCCCCAGCGCGCTCAGCATGAGCGCCCAGGACTCGAGAGGCAACAGCGCCAGGACGGCCGCCGCCACCAGCACCCCGGCCCAGAGTCCCCCCGCCTCCGTCAGCCGGTCTCTCAGGGCGGCGCAGCCCGCCAGGAAGAGCGCCAACAGGCCGACCACGCCGGCGCCGGCGAGGAGGAGGCCCCACGCGCTGCCGCGGAGCACCAGCGTCGGAAGCTCCAGGATCGCGACCCCATTGACGCCGCCCATATACAATTCCGGCGCCCAGCGCACGGCGTAAACGGCCCAGCACTCGGCCCAGGCGAGAAGCGCGAGGAGCACGGCGCCCCCGAGGACGGCCCCGGCCCGCGCCGGACGTGCCGAGCCGGCTGGACCCGCCAGAGCCAGCGCCCCGCCCAGAAGCGTCAGGCCGAGTCCCAGGGTGGAAAGCAGCCGGAGCGGCCGCGGGACGAACGAGGAATCGGCCCACGCGGTCCCCGAAACCGGGGCGCCGGGGACCCGCTTGTCGGCCTCGAACTTGAGCCTCCGCGGCCCGTCCAGTTGAAGCCGGTCGCCGGGACGGAGGGTCACCGACTGCCCCGGCGCCAGCGTCCATTCCTGCACCTGAACGCGGCCCGAATCATTCACCTCCACGCGGAGCGGTCGGGGATCTGCCGGCGTCAGGCGGTGCTCCTCGTCGAAGGCGAGGAGAACCAGCCCGCGCCGCGGGCCCACCGCGCGCCCCTCGGTCACCCACGGGCTCTCCGGCGAGAAGCGGAACGCGGGCTGTGAGGCCACATCGGTCCAGATCGCGAGGGGATTGGAGCCCGACGTCCGGACCATCGCCGCCATCGGCAGCAGGAGGGCCACGAGCCCGATGGGGACGAGCCAGAGCCACGCGCGTGAGGCGCGGGGCCAGACGCCCGAAACCCCGGCGGCGAGGGCGGCCGGGACGACGCCGAGCCAGCGGGGCCAGCCCAGCCAAGTCGCCACGTCCCCCGCCAGGCTCAGATTCGCCCAGACGATGACGCTCACGACCAGGAGGCCCAGGACCGCCGGGAACGATTGGAAGCCGGCGGCGGCGGCGGTCCGCTCAGGGGTGGCCAGGGAAGCGAACAGGGGAGCGACGACGAAGAGAAACCCCAGCCAGAGGCCGTCGCGCCCCTCGACCATCAGGGCGGTGGGAACGGCCAGGAGCAGGACCGGAGTCGCCCAGGCAGAGACGACCCTCATCTGGGGAGGCAGACGAGAGTCAGAACAAGGGCGAGGAGCGGGCCCACGGCGCCCCCGTACCACCACGCGAGACTCACGCCGGCGATGCGGGCCGCGCCGAGGTCGAAGGGCGCCAGGAAGAGCGCCGGAAGCGCAAAGAGGATCAGGAGGAGCGCGAGCGGTCCCCGTCTCACGGGTCAGGGAGCGCCGGGCCGGAGCCCGAGCCCGGCCTCGATCTGGCTGGCGGCGCCGGCGACGAGCGGGGCCAGTTCTCCCTTCAGGCGCTCGAGCGTCCAGCGAAACGCCGGCGCGCCGCACTCGACGGCGGCGACGACCCGCCGGGCGAGGTCGTGGATCGGCGCGGCCACCGCCACGACACCGGGCTCGCCCTCCTCCTGGTCGATCGCGTAGCCGGCGGCGGCAACGCGAGCGAGCCGGTCCAGGATCGTGCCGGGCTCGGCCTGACCGGCCAGCGCCGCCTCCTGCTGGGCACGGGGGAGCGCGGCGAGGAGCGCCTGGCCCGCGGCCGTAACCGCGGCGGGATAGCGCCGGCCGAGCCGCGGGGCCACGCGCACGGCCTGCTCGCACTCCACCATGTCCACGTACACGGCGGAGGCGCGCTCGAGGACAGCCAGGTAGGTGGTCTCGCCCGACTTCGCGGCGAGGGATTCCAGGTAGGGGCGCGCCTGGCGGCGCAGATCCAGGTGCTGGAGGAACACCGCGGCAACCTCGTAAACCTTGGCGCCGAGACGGTAGCGCTCGGTCTCCGTGTCCTGCTCCACGTAGCCGCGCGTCTCGAGCGTGGCGAGGAGACGGAAGACATTGTTCTTGTGGAGCTTCAACTTCCGCGCCAGCTCGGTGACCCCGAGCGCGCCCTCTTTCGCCGAAAAAGCTTCGAGCAGATCGAGAGCGCGGCTGACGGACTGGATCAGGTAGTCGGACTTGGCTTTCTTGCTCATGGGACCTGCTCGGGCCTGCGCCTGCCCATAGTATACGGCGCGGTCTTCAAGTGGACAAGCGGCCGGGCCGCGGCTACACTAGCGCCCATGACCAATCCCATCCGACGAGTCCTGGTGGTGGTGGCGCACCCCGACGATGCCGAGTTCGGCTGCGGCGGCAGCGTGGCCAGGTGGGTGAAAGAAGGCAAAGAGGTCACGTACGTGGTCCTCACCAACGGGGACAAGGGCTCCGGCGACCGGCGGATGACCTCGGAGCGGCTCGCGAAGATCCGGAAGGAAGAGCAGCAGAACGCGGCCCAAGCCCTGGGCGTGCAGCGCGTGCAGTTCCTGGGCCATCCCGACGGCGAGCTGGAGGACACGCGCGAGGTGCGCCGGGCCGTCACGGCGGAAATCCGCCGCTGGCGGCCCGACCTCCTCGTGACCCAGAATCCCTACCGCACGAGCAACCTGTACGCCTCCCATCGCGATCACCGGATTGCGGCCGGCGTGGCCCTCGACTGCGTGTACCCGCTCGCCCGCGACCACCTCTCGTTCCCCGAGCTCCTCCCTCAAGGCCTGGAGCCCCACAAGGTCAGGGAAGTGTACCTCATGTGGTGGGAGAATCCCGAGGTGGTGGTGGACATCAGCGACACGATGGACCTCAAGCTGAAGGCGCTCGCCTGTCACGCGAGCCAGATGGGCGACTTCGCCTCCATCGAGGCTCGCGTGCGCGAGCGCTCGGCCCAGCTGGGCAAGACCAAGGGCTTCGCCTACGCCGAGACCTTCAACCGGATCGTCCTCCCCCGCTGAGGCGGGCGTGACCGCGCGCCTCCTGTCACTCGCGAGCCTCGTCGTCGCGCTGGCCGGCGCCATCGGCTATTTCTCGTTCCTCCGCGTCCCCGCTATCCGCAACCACTTCGGCCTCGCCCTCGCGGCCCTCGGGATGAGCGTGCTCCTCGCGATCCTGGCCATGGGCATGCGCCGGAGCCTCCTGCCGGGCATTGCCCTGGCGGTCAGCCTCCTCTTCTTCGGCGGGGGCGTGTTTTTCCATGTCTGGTACAGCCGGCTTCCCACCGGCGCGACCGTCGCGGTGGGCGAGCCCGCGCCCGACTTCACGCTCCCCGACGCCCGGGGCCAGGCCGTCACGCTCTCCTCCTTCAAGGGGCAGAAGACCGTCGTGCTCGTTTTCTATCGCGGCTACTGGTGACCGTTCTGCCAGGCCGAGCTCCAAGGGCTTGGAGCCGTGATGCCGGCGCTGAACGACCTCGGCGCCCAGATCCTGGCCGTGAGCGTGGATCCCCAGGAGCGTTCCCAGCAGCTCGCCGACGGACTCCGGCTTTCCTACCGCTTCCTGTCCGACCGGAACCTCGAGGTCATCCGGCGCTACGGCCTCGGGCACGCGGGCGCCGGTCGCGGGGGCCGGGACATCGCGCGCCCCGCCACGATCGTCGTGGACAAGGCCGGCGTGATCCGCTGGATGTCGCTCCCGGATCGCTACTCCGTCCGTCCCGACCCGCAGGAGATCGTCGCCGCCGTCAAGGCTCTGGGGTAGCGCCGTGACCGTCTGGATCGGCACCTCGGGCTACAACTACTCCGAGTGGCGCGGCAGCTTCTATCCACCGAAGTTCCCGGCCGGCAAGATGCTCCCCTACTACGCCGAGCGCTTCAGGACGGTGGAGATCAACTACACGTTCTACCGGATGCCGAACGCCAAGACGATCATCGGCTGGGACGCCGAGACCCCGGCTGGCTTCACCTTCGCCCTCAAGGCGCCGAAGCGGATCACCCACGACGCCCGCCTGAAGGACGTGGACGAGCCGCTCCGCTATTTCCTCGACACCGCCTGGGCGCTCGGGCCCAAGCTCGGCCCAGTCCTCTTCCAGCTCCCGCCGTTCTTCAAGAAAGACCTGGGCCGGCTGGGAGACTTGCTGGTTCTCCTGCCCCCCGGCCTCCGCTCGGCCTTCGAGTTCCGCCACGAGTCCTGGTTCGCCGACGACGTGTACGCGCTGCTCAGGACCCGAAACGCCGCGCTCTGCGTCGCCGACACGGAGAAGGGCACGACCCCCCTCGTGGCCACGGCCGACTTCGGCTACTTCAGGCTCCGCGATGAGGGCTACTCCGCGGACGATCTCAAGACGTGGAGCGAGACCGTGAAGCGGCTCGGGGCGAGCTGGCGGGACACGTTCATCTACTTCAAGCACGAGGAGGCGGGCGCCGGCCCCGCCCTCGCCCAGGATCTTCAACGGCTGCTGACCGGATAGGCTCCCGCCCATCGAGGATGGCTAAGCGAAGTTCGGGCGCGGGCGCTGAGGGGAGCGGATCCCGCGCTCAGCGGGCCTCGGTCAATCCCGCGGGGCAGCGGACCCCGGTGCCGCCGATGCCGCAGTAGCCCCAGGGGTTCTTGGCGAGGTACTGCTGGTGATAGTCCTCGGCGTAATAGAACTCCGGCGCCTCCCGGATCTCCGTCGTGATGGGGCCGAAGCCGCCCGCGGTGAGCATTTGCTGATAGGCCTGCCGCGAGGCATCGGCGGCGCGGCGCTGCGCGGCGCCGTACCAGTAGACGGCCGACCGGTACTGGGTGCCGACGTCGTTGCCCTGGCGCATGCCCTGCGTCGGGTCGTGGTTCTCCCAGAAGATCCGGAGCAGGTCGTCGTAGGCGATCTTCCCCGGGTCGAGGACGACTCGCACCACCTCGGTGTGTCCCGTGCCCCCGCTACACACCTCCTCGTAGGTGGGGTTGGGCGTGGACCCTCCGGCGTAGCCGACCGCCGTGGAATACACCCCGGGCGTCTCCCAGAACTTCCGCTCCGCGCCCCAGAAACAGCCCATGCCGAACATGGCCAGCTCCAGGCCGGCGGGGAACGGCGGCTCGAGGCGGACGCCGGTGACGGCGTGCTCTGCGGGTACGGCCATGCGCTCGGCACGACCGGGGAGCGCGTCCTGGGACGAAGGCATCTGGAGCTTCCGCGAGCGGAGCCACATCGGTGGTCCTCCCGTGGGCGAGTATATACCAGCCTACTGCCAGGCGCATGCCGAAGAAGCCGCTGACGGCTCCCAGGATCTCGACCAGGCCGTCGTTGAGCCCCAGATCGACAGATACTTGCGCACCCCGTTCGCCTCGATGGCTTCCAACACCAGGTACCCGCCCGGTGCCCCGAACACGCGGCAGATCCCCACAAGGAGGCCGAGCTTGACGCGGCGGCCATAATCCCATGTCAATCGGTCCACCGAGTGCCAGGATGACCAACCCGGAGTCTCGTGTTCATCGACATCAGGACGCCCCCCCTCGATGAGACGCCCACCCTGGAGGGCCTCGAGCTGCTCAAGGAGGTCAAGAGCCGCGACGCGACGATCGAGGCGGTGGTGGTCGCCACACACACCTCACTCGAGATCCTCAGGAAGGCCCTCAAGGAGGGGGCGTTCGAGTATCTGCTCAAGCCTGTTTTCCGGCGGGATCTCGACGGCGTCGCCCGCCGAGCCCTGGCCCGCAAGCGAGGACAACGCGTGGACGGCGAGACACCCTCCGGGGGCGTCACCCGGAAAGACGATCGTCGCCGATCCCCGCGGGCCGCGGTGGCCTGGAACGTCGCCCTCGAGAATGACCTCGGGGCCCAGTGGGCCGGGGAAATGATGAGCCTCGGCCCGTTCGGCGTGAAAGTGAAAGTGGAGACGGAGGAGTCCAGCCTCTCGGAAGGGTCGATCGTCCGGCTTCAGTTCTCTCCCCCCGATGGGAAATTCCCCACCCCGATGTCCGTGAAGGGAATGGTGTGGCGCGTGGATCCGGATGGCCTGGTCATCGTGTTCCTCGACCTCAACGCCCATGCCTTCCTCCGCATGAAGAGTCTCGTGAAGACGTTCGTGCAAGAGCCCGCCTAGCCCCGCCCGCTACATTCGACCGCTTACCGGGCGAGGCGCGCTTCGATGCGGGCGATGGCGGCGGCCATGTCGATGGAGCCGGTCAGGACGGGCGCCAGCGGGTCCGGCAGTGTCTCGAAGCGCGGAGGAAGCGTCGAGATCGTGAAACGGGCCGGGTCCAGCCCCGGGGTCACCTCCTCCCACCGCAGGGGGCACGAGGCCGGCGCGCCCGGGAGCGGGCGCGCCGAGAACGGCGCCACGATGGTCCGGCCGTGGCCGTTCTGGACGAAATCGACGTAAACCTTCCCCTCGCGCGAGCGGACCGGGCGCGCGATCGTCGCGATATCGGGCGCCGCCTGGACGGCCAAAAGCGCCAGGAGCCGGGTGAACGTGCGCGCCTCCTCGTGGGTGTAGCGGGCGCCCAGCGGCACCAGGATGTGGAGCCCCGTGGCCCCCGAGGTCTTGATGTAGCTCGGCAGGCCGAGCCCATCGAGGATCCCATGGAGTTCCCGGGCGACGCTCACGACGTCGGCGAACGGGGCTCCCTTGGGGTCGAGGTCGAGGATCAGCCAGTCGGGACGATCCAGGCAGCCGAGCCGGGAGCTCCAGAGGTGGAGGGGAATCGTGCCTAGATTGACCACGTACCTCAGCGTCTCGGCGTCGTTGACGATGAAGTAGTCGATCTCCCGCTCGGCGTCCTTCGAATAGATGCGTTCCGTCTTCACCCAGGCCGGAACAAACTCCGGCGCGTCCTTCTGGAAGAACGACTTCCCCGCGATCCCGTCGGGGTAGCGCGTCAGGACCAGCGGGCGATCCCTCAGGTACGGGAGGAGGAGCGGCGCCATCGCCTCGTAGTAGGCGACCAGGTCACCCTTGGTGTAGCCCTCCGCGGGCCAGAAGATTTTTTGGGGGTTCGTGATCTTGCTTTCGGGTACGTCGGTCTGTTGCACGGCTGAAGACGGTTCGATGGGGATGCTGACAGGCGACTCGCGGCGGCAGTCCTCGGGGCGCTTGTCGTCCCGGAGCCCGAGGAAGGCCGGGTGGCGGATTCCCCCGTCCTTGGTCCACTCCGTGAAGCGCACCTCGCAGACCAGCCGCGGCTCGACCCAGTGGTGGTCGCGTCCCCCCGGAGAGCCCGCCGCGAACGGGGAGGTATCCCGGCGGAGAGGCTGGAGCGCCTTCCACAGCTCCCTGAGCCGCGCCTGGTCGAAGCCCGTGCCGACCTTGGAAACGTACACGAGCCGCCCGGCCTCGTAGAGCCCCAGGTGGAGCGCCCCGAAGTAGCCCCGCGAGCCCCGCGGGGCGGTGTACCCCCCGATCACGAACTCCTGGCGGCGCTGGCACTTGATCTTGACCCAGTCGCGCGAGCGCCCGCCCGCGTAGAGGCTCCCCGCTTTCTTGGCCACGATCCCCTCGAGCCGCTGCTCCGAGGCCGCCTCGAAGAACGCCGCGCCGTGCTCCTGGACGTGGTCGCCGAATCGGACGGAACCCAGCGGCGGAAGAACGGACCTGAGGAGGGCCTTCCGCTCCAGCAGCGGGAGGCGGCGCAGATCGTGGCCGTCGAGGGCCAGGCAGTCGAAGAAGATCCCGATCACCGGCACCTGGGCCGACGCGCGCTCGATGTCCAGGGAGTTCGTGAGCCCCATCCGGGCCTGGAGCCTCTGGAAGCTGGGCTTGCCGCTCTCGTCGAGGGCGACGATCTCGCCGTCCAGGAGGAAGCGATCCACGGCCAGCCTGCGAAGCGCCGCGACCAGCTCGGGATACCGTCCCGTGATCGCCTGGCCGCTACGGCCGTAGAGCTCGACGGCCTCGCCCGTCCGGGAGGCCAGCACCCGGACGCCGTCGTACTTGATCTCGAAGAGCCACTCCTTGCCCGAGAAGGGGCGCTCGGCCAGCGTGGCCAGCATGAACGGCTGATTCCGCGGGGAGAGTTCGCGCCGGGGCGCCTTGAGGGCGTCCAGGCGACTCCGGAGCGCCGCGAGCCTGGCGGGAACGTCGCGGATCTCTTCCACGGTGAGGCCCGAGAGGACCGACTGGGGATAGCGATCCGTCAACTCCTCCGGAGCCGCGGCGGCGGCGGCCTTCTTGAGGAGGAGCCACTCCTTCTCCTTCTTCGACATCCGGGCGAGCGTCCACCGCCCCCGCATCTTGTCGCCAAAGAACTCGATTTCGAGCTTTCCCTTCTCGAGCTGCTCGAGCGGGTTCCCCTCCTTCACCGGCCGGTACCACCCGCGGTCCCAGACGATGACGGCGCCGGCCCCGTAGTTGTCGGGCGGGATCACCCCCTCGAAGTCGGCGTACTCGAGGGGATGATCTTCCACATGCACGGCGAGACGCTTCTCCTCGGGGCGGACCGATGGGCCCTTGGGGATCGCCCAGCTCTTCAGCACCCCGTCCATCTCGAGGCGCAGGTCGTAGTGGAGGCGCCGGGCCGCGTGCTTTTGGACGACGAATAGGCGGCCGCCCACGGGCCGGCGCCCGCCGAAGGGCTCCGGCGTCCGCTCCGGGTCGCGCTTCTTCCTGTAAAGGTCGAGCTGAGGCGCGCGCTCTTCGATCACAAGCCGTGGACCTGTCCTCCCCCCCTGCCCCAAGCCGTTGAGCCCAATGGTTGCTTGGAGGCCGGCGGGTCTCGTGGTATCGTTCAGTTTACCCTCAAATATCGGCTGGGAGGGCCGCTGCGATGCCTCCTCATTCGATCGGTTCGGGCACGATCTCCTTCGGGCTGGTCTCCATCCCGATCAAGCTCTACACGGCCGCGTCCTCGGGCGGCGTGACCTTCAACCTGCTCCACGCCAAGTGCGGGAACCGGATCAAGCAGCAGACGTTCTGCCCCGTCTGCAACGAGGCCGTGGAGCGGGCCGGGCTGGTGAAGGGGTACGAGTTCACCAAGGAGCAGTACGTCCGGTTCACCGACGAGGAGCTGAAGTCGCTGGAGGGCGAAGCCTCGAGGATCATCGACATCGCCGAGTTCGTGCCGCTCCCCCAGGTGGATCCGATCTACTTCGAGAAGACCTACTACCTCGGGCCGGACAAGGGCGGCGAGAAGGCCTACCGGCTCCTGGCCGACGCCATGGCCAAGACCGACCGCGTCGCGCTGGCCAAGTTCGTCATGCGCGGCAAGGAAAGCCTGGTCCTGATCCGGCCGGCCCAAGAGGGGCTCATGCTCCACACCATGTATTTCGCCGACGAGGTGAGAGCCTTCGGCGAGATCGACAAGGGCCAGTCGGCCAAGATCAAGGAGGGCGAGCTCGAGCTGGCGCTCCGGCTGATCGACGATCTCTCCACCCCCGAGTTCAAGCCCGAGCAGTACCAGGACGAGTACCGGCTGCGGGTCCTGGACATGGTGAACCTCAAGGTCGAGGGCAAGGAGGTCACGGCGGTCGGGCCTCAGGTCCAGCGCGCCCAGGTGATCGACCTGATGGAGGCGCTCAAGGAGAGCCTCGCCAAGCGCGTCCCGGCGGAGCGAAAGCCTCCCGCCAGGATGGCGAAGCCCGCCGAGGCTGCCCCCGCGAAGCCGGTCTCGGTTCCCACACGAAAGGCGACGGGAGGCAAGAAGTAACCGCTCCGTCGGCCGCACTTTCCCGCCGCGCCGATTTCCACTAGAATAGCGGCGTGAATCTCAGGCCCTGGTCCCGCTTCGCCGCCCTCCTTCTCGTCCCCGCGATCGCTTTGGCCGACGCGGCGCCGTCGGTCCCACCGGCCGCGTGGCTGCTCGACCAAGTCAAGACCCTGTCTGCTCCCGAGATGGAAGGGCGGGCCTCGGGCACCGCCGGCGCGGACCGCGCCGGCCGGCACATCGCGCGGGTGTTCAGGGAGGCTGGGCTCCGCCCGTGCTGCGGCGACACCGGCTACCTCCAGTCGTTCGGGGTCGTGACCGGCATCCGGCTCGGCACGCCGAACGGTTTCGCCCTCCTGGCCCCGGCGGCCCGCGCCTTCGCCCTCGGCCGGGACTTCACCCCCCTGTCCGTGTCCTCGGACGGACGCGCGGAGGGCGAGGTGATCTTCGTCGGCTACGGGATCACGTCGGAGAACCTCCACTACGACGACTACGCCGGCCTCGACGTCAAGGGAAAGATCGTGCTGGCCATGACCGGGGATCCCGCCGCCGCGGACCCGGGCAGCCCCTTCCGCCGGCCCGACGCCTACCACTACGCCGAGCGGGCCCACAAGATCATCAACGCCCGCCAGCACGGGGCGCGCGCCGTCCTCCTGGTCGCCCAGCCGGGCGCCGAGCGGGAGCGACTGCCGGCGCTCCGCGGCATCAGCCAGCCGTGGGGCATCCAGGCCCTCCTCGTGACGCGGGCGGCGGCCGAGGCGCTGCTGGCCCCGTCGGGGAAGTCCCTGGCGGCGCTCCGGGACGGCATCGACCGCGCCGTCAGCCCGCAGTCGTTCCCGCTGCCCGGCGCCAGGGTGAGGCTCGAGGTGGCGCTCGTCCGTGAGCGCGGCACGACGGCGAACGTCGTGGGGATCCTCCCCGGCACGGACCCGCGGCTCAGGGACGAGAGCATCGTGATCGGCGCCCACTACGACCACCTGGGCCGCGGCGGCGAGAGCTCGCTGGCCCCCGATGACATCGGGAAGATCCACTTCGGCGCCGACGACAACGCCTCCGGCACCACCGGCGTCATGGCGCTGGCCCGGGCCTTCGCCGCCCGGGGCGGCCTCCCCCGCACGCTGGTCTTCGTGGGCTTCGCCGGAGAGGAGATGGGAATCCTCGGCTCGGCCCACTACATCCAGCACCCGGCCGCGCCCCTCGACAAGACGGTCCTCATGCTCAACATGGACATGATCGGCCGCCTCCAGGACGACAAGCTCTACGTCTTCGGCGTGGACAGCGGCACCGGGCTCCGCGCGCTGGTGGGAGACGCGGCCACGGGCCTTCCGCTCAAGCTCCAGCTCCGCGGCGATCCCTTCTCCCCGTCCGACCATACGAACTTCTACACCCGCGAGCGCCCGGTCCTGTTCCTCTTCACGGGCGCCCACGCCGACTACCACAAGCCCTCCGACACGTGGGAGAAGATCAACCCGCAGGGCATGGAGACCGTCCTCACCTTCGCCGCGCGGATCCTGGAGCGCGTCGGGAGCGCCGCGCCGCCGCCCGCCTACGTGAAGCTCGCCCCCGCTCCGGCTCGCGGCGGGTCCGGCTACGGCCCGTTCTTCGGCGTCGTCCCCGACTTCAGCGAAGGGGAGCGGCCGGGCGTCAGGCTGGGGGGCGTCAGGCCGGGGAGCCCGGCGGACAGGGCCGGGGTCAGGGCGGGAGACACCATCATCCGCTTCGCGGGCCTCGAAGTGAAGACGCTCGACGACCTGACCTTCGCCCTCCGGTCCAAGCGGGCGGGAGACAAGGTGGAGGTCATCCTGCTCCGCGACGGGAAAGAAATCGCCACCGAGGCCACGCTGGAGAAGCGCCGGTGATGCGCTGGGCGCTGGATCGCCGGGCAGTCCTCAGGCTGGGGCTGGCCGGCGCGGCCGGGGCCCTGATCGAGCGGGTCCAGGCCACGCGCCTGGCTCGCGCCGCCCCGCCCCTGGTCCCGGACCCGCGCGAGCGCCGCCTCGCCACTCTCCGCCAGCTCACGTTCGGCGGCCAGAACGCCGAGGCCTACTTCGACTGGACCGGCGCCCAGCTGATCTTCCAGTCCACGCGTCCCCCCTTCGGCTGCGACCAGATCTTCGCCATGCGGGCGGACGGGAGCGAGGTCCGGCTGGTCTCCACCGGCAAGGGGCGCACCACCTGCTCGTTCTTCTTCCCCGACGGCAAGCGCGCGATCTATGCGTCCACCCACCTCGGCAGCCCCGAGTGCCCGCCCCGCCCCGACATGTCCCAGGGGTACGTCTGGCCGATCTACCCGGCCTACGAGATCTTCGGGGTAGACCTGGCCGGGGGGAGTCTGCAGCGGCTGACGGACAACCCGGGGTACGATGCCGAGGGCGCCGTTTCCCCGGACGGGAGCCGGATCGTCTTCACCTCGCTCCGCGAGGGGGACCTGGACCTCTACGCGATGGATGCCGACGGCACCAACGTCCGCCGCCTCACGGAGGGGAAAGGGTACGATGGCGGGCCATTCTTCTCCTGGGACGGTCGCTCCATCGTCTACCGCTCCGCCCGCCCGGAGACGCGGCAGGAGATCGAGGAGTACGAGGCGCTGCTCACGCAAGGGCTCGTTCGCCCGCGCCGGCTCGAGATCTTCCGCATGCGCTGGGACGGCACCGGCGTGCGCCAGGTGACGAAGAACGGCGCGGCCAACTTCGCCCCCTTCATGCACCCGAACGGCCAGCAGATCATCTTCTCGTCGAACCTCCACGATCCCACCGGTCGGACCTTCGCCCTCTACCTGGTCAACGCGGACGGCTCGGGCCTCGAGCGGGTAACGTACGCCGAGTCCTTCGCCTCCTTCCCCATGTTCTCGCGCGACGGCGCCCGCCTCGTGTTCTGCGGGAGCCGCAACGCCCGGGCGCCGCGCGAGATGAACGTCTTCCTGGCCGACTGGGTCTCCTGATGGCGCCGCCGGCCCCGGCCCTCCCCGAGTCCCTTGTGGAGTTGATGGGCTGGCGGCAGCGGACGACGCCGGACACCGCCTACTTCACCGTCTTCGGCCATGAGATCACCTATGACCAGCTCTGGCGGGCGAGCCTGGGCTACGCCGGCGGCCTGGCCCGGGCCGGGATCGGCCAGGGCGACAAGGTCTGCCTGGTCTTCCCCACCTGCGCGGAGTTCTTCTACACCTTCTTCGGCATCCTCCACCTCGGGGCCGTGCCCGTGCCGCTCTACCCCACGCTGGGCATCGACGCCATGGCCAACATCTTCCGCAACTGCGAGGCCAAGGCCGTCGTGGCGTACGACTGGTTCAGGGAGAGCGTGGAGGCCTCCCGCGCCGGCGCCGCGAACGTGGGGCGTCTCCTGCTCGCCTCGGAGCTGGAAGGGGGCGACCCGCCCGCGGCCCTCCCCACGGCGCGCTCCGAAGACATCGCGTTCATCCAGTACACCTCGGGCAGCACGAGCCAGCCGCGCGGGGTCGTCCTCGCCCATGGGAGCGTGCTGGCGACGATGAGCTTCATGGCCGAGGCCGCCGGCGTCACCGCCCGCGACACGGTGGTGAGCTGGCTCCCCCTCTACCACGACATGGGGCTGATCGGCTGCTCCTTCACGCCTCCGCTCGTCGGGGCGCGGCTGATCCTGCTGCCCCCGGACCTCCGGAACCCGCGCCACTGGCTGGAGACGATGACGGCGGAGCGCGCCACGTTCACGGTGTCGCCCGACTTCGGCTACCGCAACTGCGTGAGGAACGTGAAGGACGCCGCCGGGCTCGACCTCCGGAGCCTCAAGATGGCGCTCTCGGGCGCCGAGCCGGTGCGCCCCGGCACGATCCGCGCCTTCGAGGAAAAGTTCGGGCTGAAGAACATCCTGGCGCCGTGCTACGGGCTGGCCGAGGCGACGCTGGCGGTGGCGATCTGGCCGCGGGGGGAGCCGGTCCGGCTGGACCCTTCGGGGCGGCACCTCTCCGTCGGACGCCCCTGCACCGGAGTCTCGGTCACGATCCGCGACGGCGACGCCGACCTCATCGCCGGCCGGGAGGGCGAGATCCTGGTCAAGAGCCCCGGCCTGATGCAGGGCTACTACAACAACCCCGCCCTCACGCGGGAGGTGCTGACGCCGGACGGCTGGCTCCGCACCGGCGACCTGGGATTCCTCGACGCCCAGGGCTACCTCTACGTCACCGGGCGGATCAAGGACGTCATCATCGTGGGAGGGGAAAACATCCACCCGGCCGACGTCGAGGAGCTGGTGGACGAGGTGGACGGCGTCCGCTACTCGGCGGCCGTGGGGATCGACAGCGAGCGGCTCGGCACCCAGCGCCTCTACGTGGTCGCCGAGGTGCGCGACGCGGAGGCCGACCACGAACGCTTCTCCCACTTGGCGCGCGACATCGTCCAGCGGGTCCGCCTGGGGCGGGGACACCGCCCCGCACGGGTCCTCCTCGTGAAGCCCCAGGCCATCCCCAAGACCTCGAGCGGCAAGATCCAGCGCTCGCGCCTGGTCCAGCTGATCGCCGGCGGCGAGTTCAAGGAACAGGTCCTCCACGCGACCGGCCTTCACAGGGAATAACCCCCGGAGGGAACCATGGAATTCGGTTGCCACCTGCCCCAGTTCGGGCCCGTCGCCACGCGGCACAACATCGTCACCTTCGCGCGGCGAATGGAGGCCCTGGGCTACGACTCCCTCTGGATCAGCGATCACGTCGTCATCCCCTGGACGATCCGCTCCCGCTACCCGTACAACCCGACCGGGCAGTTCCCGCTCGCGCCGAACGCCCACTGGCCCGAGCCCCTCATCACCCTGGGGCTGGTGGCGGCGGTCACCGAGCGGGTGAAGCTCGGCACGACGATCCTGGTCCTCCCCCATCGCCACCCGGTCCTGACGGCCAAGATGATCGCCACGCTGGACGACCTCTCCGGCGGCCGCGTGGTGCTCGGAGCGGGGGTCGGCTGGATGGAGGAGGAGATCACGATCCTGGGGGCGCCGTTCGCCAAGCGCGGCGCGTGGAGCGACGAGGCCATCAAGATCATGAGGACGTGCTGGAGCCAGGAGAAGGCCGCCTTCACGGGGCAGTTCTTCTCCTTCGACGCGATCGGCTGCTTCCCCCAGCCCGTGAGAAAGACCATCCCCATCCTGATCGGTGGAAACACACGCCCCGCTCTCCGGCGCGTTGCGGAGCTCGGCGATGGCTGGCACGCGGCCTTCCCGGCGCCGGACAAGCTGGAAGAAGGACTCCGGATTCTCCGGGAGGAATGCAAGAAGGCCGACCGCCGCTTCGAGGACCTGGCCATCACGCTCCGGGCCGGCGTCTCCATCCGGAAGGGAAAATCCTCCGACCGGCGGCCCATGACGGGGACGCCGGAAGAGATCGTCTCGGACATCCGCCGCTACAAGGCCCTCGGCGTGACGACGCTCCTCCTCGAATCCCGCCAGCGCGACCTGGACGACATGATCCAGATCCACGAGACCTTCGCCCGCGACATCCGCCCCGCGGTGTAGGGGCCGGGTCTGATGAACATCCGCGAATACGATCTGACGGGGAAGGTCGCCTTCGTGACCGGGGCGGGACGGGGCATCGGCAAGGGAATCGCCCAGGTGCTCGCCGAGGCCGGGGCGGACGTCGTCATCAACGCCCTGACGCCGCAGTATGTGGAAGGGCTGGCCGCGGACATCGGGAAGGCGACGGGCCGCCGCGTGGTGCCGTTGATGGCCGACGTGACCAAGACCGATGCGGTGGAGGGGGCCATCGCGCGGATCCTCCGGGAGTTCGGCGCCCTTCACATCTTGGTCAACAACCTCGGCGACGCCATCCGGAAGCCCCTCGTGTCGCTATCGGACGGGGAGCTCCGGACGATTCTCGACCTGAACCTGACGGCGACGGTGCTGTGCAGCCGCGCCGCCGGGCCCCACATGCTCGCCCGGCGCTCGGGCAAGGTCATCAACATCGCGTCCTTCGCCTCCGCGAAGGGGACCCCGAACCTCACGATCTACGCGGCGGCGAAGGCCGCCCTGGTGGGCTTCACCCGGGCGCTCGCGCTGGAGTGGGCGCCCCATGGCATCCAGGTCAACGGGATCGGCCCCGGGCTCTTTCCCGATCCGGTGACCGTGGGCGAGGCGGGGTACAGGCAGCGGGTGGAGGATGCCACCCGCACGGTCCCGCTCGGGCGCGAGGGCCGGCTGCGGGAAGTGGGTCTGCTGACCCTCTACCTGGCCTCCGCGGCGTCCGACTACATGACCGGCCAGACCCTCTATCTGGACGGCGGCCTGACGCTCTGACGCGCCGGCGGCGCCTGATCGGATTCCCCGTCCCACACGAGCGCACGCCCCGGCGCCGCATACTGCGCCGATGTCGGCCCGGGGTGCGGGAGGACGATCTTGTGGAACCGTTGGCGCCGCCAGCGCTGGTACGCGATTTCCCCCTTCAGCCACCGCGAGCCGCGGACACCCAGCCAGACCAGCAACCCGCAGGCGCCAGCCCCCGCGGCGACCAAGCGGGTTCTGCTGAGAGCATTGTTCCCGTTGCGGTGCGCCATCACTGCCTCGTCAGCACGATCACGAGCATGACCGCCAGGATTGCTCCCACCAGCCCGATCAGATTCGCTACATCCCGGCGCCTCTGCTCTTCTTCGGGGGTGAGGCGAGTTTTCATCTTGCTGCTCGACGCTGCCCCCCGGCGGGTCGACGGATGAATGGCTCGAACACTAGAGCGCAAGGGCGATGATGAGGGCGGAGAAGAGAAAGCACGCGGCAAGCGTCCAGGCGTCGCGGAGGTTTTCCGGGTCGTGTGAGATCCCGAGCGATTCCATCGCGGTCCTCCCCGGGAGCCATCAGCTGGCGCGCCACCCGGCCCTCAGCGGACGGTAGCCCTCGAAGAAAGGCACTGAAGGCCGGAGGCGCCCTTCTTTAAGGAGGCATCAGACGTGCCACGTTTCTTCAGCAATCAATTCAGGCACATACGAGACCGATCTCTGACCCGGGTTTCCTTCCCTGTGTAACGAACTACCCATTTTGTGGCATCGCCCTTCATCGGGGCCCATCCACGACACAGAACCCCTGGGCCTCGATCCCCAGGGCCGTGTTGAACTTGCTCCTGAAGTTCTCCAGGGCGGCGGTGGCCGCCAGCTCGACTGTTTCCGCTTCGGAAAAATGGCGCCTCACCCGCGAGAACAGCTCGTCGCCCACCTTCTCGCCCGTGATCGTCATCCGCTCGGCGAACTCCAGCGCTACCCGCTCCCGCTCGTCGAAGCGGGGGCTCTCCCTGAAGCGCGGGACGTCCTGGATCTTCTCGACCGCCGCCCCCGCCTGCATCCCCCGGGATGCGTTGATGTCAATTCAAAAGGGACAGCCGTTGATCAGCGCCACGCGGAGGTAGACGAGGGCGCGCAGCTGAGGATCCAGGAGCCCTGAGGCCTCCACGGCGGATGACAGCTGCTTGGCCGCCCTGAGGATCGGGGGGCAATGCGCGAAGACTTTGGTGGTGTTGAAGAGGGACCCGAAGGCCTCTCGCTCCTTGGCGAAGATGTCCCTGAGGATCGGGTTCCCCTCGTCCTCCTCGATCTCCCTGACTCGCGGCATCGGTCCCTCCTCGCTCACCCGGCGTTGTGAAAGATCACTCCGAGGCTCACGCGCGTCCCCGAGAGCACCCGGCTGACGCCGTGCCGGAGGTTCGCCCGATAATACCCCCGCGCACCGGCCACGGGCCGGTGGCGCGTGGCGAAGATCACGGCCTCTCCCTGATCCAGGGGCACGACCTCGCCGCGCGACTGGGCCCGCGGCCGCTGCTCGACCAGCAGGAACTCGCCGCCCTCGAAGTCGGCGCCGCGGCGGCTCAGGAGGCAGGTCAGCTGGAGGGGAAACACCACCTCCCCGTAGAGATCCTGGTGGAGGCAATTGTACCCGCCCGCCTCGTACCGCAGCAGGAGGGGCGTCGGCTTCCTCTGGCCGCGCCGCGCGCAGTAGGCCAGGAACGTGGCGAAATCCGGCGGGAACCGCTGCCGGGAACCGAGCGCCTCCATGAAGCGATCGGCGACTGGAGCCAGAAACGGGTACGCGTGGACGCGCAAGGCCTGGACGACCGTGGGGAGGAAGTCGGCGAAGTACTTGTACTCGCCGAGCCCGAAGCGGTACCGCGCCATGTCAACGCGACTGCGGAAACGACCCTCGTCCCCGTAGAGCGCGACCAGCTCGGCGCATTCCCCGGCGGTGAGGAGGGGCGGCGTCTTCGCGTACCCGTGCCCCCAGAGCGAGCCCTCGATCGCCTTCCAGTCCAGGCTCGCGAGCCGCTCCTCGAGCCCCGTCATGCCGCCGCGACGGGCCGGCAGACTTTGCACGGGCGGTAGCCGACGGAACAGGCGTCCGTCACTGAGGCGAAGACGACGCGGTTCTCGAACCTCATGTGACGTCCATGAACGCACCCGACGCGGCAGACGATCCGCGTCGTGCTGCACCCTTCCAGCACCGGCGTGCTCCGCTCGAGGGCGAGGAGCCGGTCCTTCACCCGGGTGCCGAAGAGGTAGCCCCCCACGCCGCCGTCCCGCCTGAGCACCCGGTGGCACGGCACGATGAGCGGCACCGGATTTCGCCCGAGCGCCGTCCCCACCGCGCGGACGGCCCGCGGGTGGCGGATGCGCTCGGCGATCCAGGCATAGGCGCGGACCTCGCCGAAGGGGATGCTGCGGGCGGCTGCCAGCACCTCGCGGTGAAACGGCGATGCCGCCGACAGGTCAACGGGCACCGTGAAGAAGGTCCGCTTGCCCTCCAGGTACTCGCCGAGCTCCACCCGGGCCCGCTCCACCAGGCGCCGCGCCTTCGCCGTCCGCGGCGGCGGCACCCGCTCGGCCCGGATCAGGCACACGCCCACGTCGGTGGCGCACACCTCGATCTCGTCCAGCAACTGCATGACCTCGCGTTCGGCATCGCCCGCTCGCCTCACGATCCGGGAGGCGAGCTCCGCGGGAGCGGGTTCCACGCCGAAGTGGGCCGCGAGCAGATCATCCACTCGATCCATGTCTGTCTCCTTATCCGAGCGCCTTTCGAAGTATTGACTTCCCCCGGGCCAGCTGGCGGCACTTTTTCCAGGGCGCGCCTCAGGTCCAGATCCTTCTTCGTCTTCTCGGTGGGCCCTTCGGCCTCGAAGACCCGGAGGGATACGCGGGCGGCCCTTCGCCGCCTCAGCTCGTCCACGCAGACGTTCGTCAGGACCCGGTAGAGCCACGTCGAGACCTGCCAGCGCGCGTCGTAGCCGGCCGCCTTCAGGTAGCAGTTCAGGAACGCCCGCTGGACCGCGTCCTCGGCGTCGGCTCGGTTTCCCAGCAGGCGGCGGCCCACGGTGAAGAGGCGGTCCTGGTAGCGGCCGACGAGCTCGCCGAACGCCGACGCGTCGCCCCGGGCGACGCGCTGGATCAGCGCGCGGTCGTCAGGCGCCAAGGGAAGCCTCGAGGCTCTCGCGCACCCCGTCGGGAAGCGGGGCGGGGCGCTCGTGCTCGTCGATCCACACCTGGGCCGACTCCCCCTCCGCGACCAGGACGCCGTCGGCCTGGCGCCGGACCTCGTAGGTCAGGGAAAAGCTCCGCCGCCGGACCTCGCGCGTCCTGACCGTCACGAGGAGGGTGTCACCATAGTACGCCGGCGCCCTGTACCGGCAGGTGGTCTCGGCGATGGCGATGGCGTGGCGCGGGCCCTCCCCCGGGACGTAGGTCGGCAGAAAGCCGAGGCGCGCGAGGTGGGCGAGCCGGGCCTGCTCGAAGTACTGGAAATACACGGCGTTATTGACGTGGCGGAGGCCGTCCAGGTCGGTGGAGCGCACGGCGATGGGGAAGACGGTCTCCATACGGGTCTCTCGCTAGCCTGCATTATTCACGAACCATAGTCGAGTGTAGCGGGCGGGGCCTGTCGCAGGGCGCAACCCCCGTGGGTCCGGCTCCGTCACCCACTCGCCCGAACGCCGCGCTACGCGCGGCGGACGGGACGAGGGGGGCCCACTGCGCGCGGCCCCGTGAGGGCTGCACCCTGCGCCACCCGCCCGCTCGCGCCATCGCCGTTCCTGAATAATGCTCGCTAGGGTATACGGTGCGCGCGGGCTGAACGGGTGGACACCCCCCTCACCCCCCTCTCCCCCCCGGGGGAGACGATAAATGTGAGGCGGCTAGAGCTTGACGCCGGCCTTGTTCCAATCGTCCAGGAACTTCTTGAGCCCGATGTCGGTGAGCGGGTGCTTCGTAAGCTGCTCCAGGACGGCGAACGGGATGGTGGCGACGTGGGCCCCCGCCAGGGCGGCATCGACCACGTGAAGAGGATTTCGGATGGACGCAGCCAGCACCTGGGTCTTGAACCCGTAATTGGCGTAGATCGAGACGATCTGGCGGATCAGGTCCATCCCCACGTGGGAGATGTCGTCCAGCCGCCCCAGGAAGGGGCTGATGTACGTGGCCCCGGCCTTCGCCGAGAGGAGCGCCTGGCTCGCCGAGAAGCAGAGGGTCTGATTGACCTTGACTCCCCCCCCGGTGAGGGCCTTGACGGCTTTGAGCCCGTCCTTGGTGAGCGGGCACTTCACCACGACGTTGGGGGCGATCTGGGCGAGCTCCTTTCCCTCCTTGACCATCCCCTCGAAGTCCGTCGCCACCACCTCGAGGCTGACGGGGCCGGCCACGAGGGAGCAGATCTCCTCCACGAGGGGCCGGAAGGGCCGCTTCTCCTTGGCGATCAGGGACGGGTTGGTGGTGCAGCCATCCAGCACCCCCATCGCCATTCCTTCCCTCAGCTCGCCGACATTAGCAGTGTCGAGAAAGATTTTCATGCACTACGCCTCCCTTATTGACTCGGGCCTCGCCTCGTGGCTGGCCTGCCTTCGGCAGAGCCGAAGCCCCTCGGCTCGAACTGCTCGACGCGCACAGCGGTGCCCGAGCGGATCTTCTTGAAGGGCTTCGGATCGCCGAGGAGCCGGCCGAAAACGTTGACGGGGCTGGCGGGACGGATCTCATCCCCCCTGCTGGCCGGCGTGGGGCCGAAGAAGATGCAGAACGCGCTGCCGGGCGGCCAGTAACCGAGGTCGCCCATCGCCACCACGTCCTTGGGGACCTCCTCCTCGAGGTGGACGGGGATGGAGAAGTAGATCTCGTCTCCCCAGGTGTCGGCCTCCGCGGTGAACGGCAGGACGTCCCAGATGGCCTGAGCGGTCTTGGAGCCGTCCAGGCGCGCTTCAGCCGAGACCGGCCCCGCCGGGATCCGGATCTTTCGTTCCGCCATCCTGCCGCCAGCGTATCCGGAGGGGCGGACCCTGTCAAGAAATCAGCAGAAAGTGTGGCACCTCTGTCGCCGCCAGCGTTGGGAGGCGATTCACAGCGCGGTTAGCTGAAGACTGTGGCGAGTTTCCGCGTGTGAAATACGGCGATCACGCCACCGAGCCGGATCATGGTGAGGATGGCGAGCAGCTCTCCGCACATCTCGCAGACGCGCAGCTCACCCCCGGCCCCGCGGGCCCGTACCGCGGCCATCGCCAACTCGCCCCAGACGACGCTATCGACGTAGGCCACGCGCTCCATATCCACGACGAGCCGGGTATTCCCCTTGGCGAGGAGATCTTCGAGGGCTCGCTTCAACTCCGCCCCCGATGCCGCGTTCAAGTCCCCATCGGGAACCACGACGGCGGCCCGGTTCGTGGGCATAACCTCGACATTCATCCCCGGAATGGCCGAAGGCGCTGAGCCCAGCAGCGTCCCAGCCGTGTGCATCACCGGGGTTCCTTTCTTGCTTTCTTCGTTTTGAGCTCTTTGGCCTCCAGCTGCTCGAGGAACTCCTTCCACGGCCCCGCAAGCTTATCTTTGCTGGGAAGCTGAAGAGTTTCGAGTCCAAGTCGCTCCAGCAACGCCCGCCAGCGGTCCTTTTCAGAACTGTCGTCTCGATCGTCCCCCGGCATGATGAGCCCTCCCTTTCCTGGAAGGTCTAGCGTCATGCGGAGCAATGGTGATGCCAGCCGGTTGCCTTGGAGAAGTTCCCGTTTAACAAGGCGATTCAGGCGATCGGGCTGGAAGGGGCTCGGCCACGGCGGGACAAATCACGGCATGGAGTGACACGCTGTGTCAGCGACCCAGGCGGCTCCGGTAGGCGGCGAGGCGCCCTTCGACGGCGACGCGTAACGGAACGGCGGCCACGCCGATCCCCTCCACGCTGAGCGCCGCCGCGCAGGCGGCGAACTGGGCGGCCTCCCAGGGATCTCCGTGACGCTGGTAGTCGATGAGAAAGGCGGCGGCGAAGACGTCCCCAGCCCCGGTCGGATCCACCTCGTCGGCCGGCTCCGCCTCGATGAAGTAGCGCTCGCCGCTGACGAAGAGGTGGGCACCGCGACTGCCGACCGTGATCACCCCGATCGGGATCCGCTGGAACCACTCCACGACTTCCTCCTCGAAGGGGCCCACGTCCTCCTTGCTCAGGAAGAGCGCCTGGATGTGCGGGAGCACCAGGGCCGCGTCCTCCCACAGGGCGGGGCTGATCACGCCGCCGGCGCCCCGCGCGCGGAGCCAGCCCTGGGCCGCGGCCCCCACCGCCCCCTCGCTGAATTCGGCCGCCAGGTACGGGTCCACCTCGTTGGCGTCCGGGCCGAGCAGGGCGAGGTCCGCCGACTTCCATGCCGGGGGGAGATGGCCGATCTCGAGGTCCTCGGCCCGGGCCAGCAGGGTCAGCCGGCGTCCCTCCCGGCCGGTATCGTGCCTGAACATGGTGGTCTTCGGCGAGGGAACGCGCGCCACCTCGAGGTCCGGGGGAAGGAGGCTCCGGGGGAAGTCGGGCCCGAAGCTCGTCAAGAGCCCGACGGAGCAACCGAGGCGGTGGGCGGTGAGCGCCGCGTAGAGGGCCGTGCCGCCGGGCCGGACGTCCTCGCCGAAGTGGTCGAGCGTCACGTGCCCCACCGCGACAAACTGCGGCGTCACGCTTCGTCCGGCGACTCGGCCAGAAAGGTCTCGAGCCGCGACGGGTTGTTGATTCGCAGCTTCTCCTCAACGGCGCCCCGCACATGGGCCAGGACGCGCTGTCGCCACGGACCCGCATCGGCCCCGCCCTGCTGGATCCGCTCGCACAGCTCCCGGTTGGCCTCCAGGACGCGCCCCCGCAGCCGCGCGGCGTCACCGGGTGGAGCCGTTCGCGGGAGATCCAGGAGCTCCTGCAGGGCGCCCAGCTCGGCGCGCAGCCTCCCCTCTTCGTCCGGCACCTCGCGCTCGAGCATGCGGAGCACATTGATGGCGATCAGCGTTCGGTACTTCGAGCGCGGGTCCGTGAGGCCCGGCAGGATTTCCTGCTCGAGCAGGTCACGGATCGCCTGGAGCAGCTCGAGCGCCGTCGGTCGATCCTGCATGGACGGTCAGAAGCGCTTCAAGAAGCGCAGCAATTCCCACTCCACCTCGGCGCAGTGGCGGCCGATGCTCGCCAGCTCGAGGCTGCGCTCGGCTCCCGAGAGATGCCGGTAGGCCTGTCCGAGCGTGACGATGGCCCAGCGGAAGTTGGCGAACACTTCCCAGTACAGCGCCCCCTCGGGGTCGAGCCGCTGCCCGCCTGCACCGGCATACGCATCGAAGAACCGCTGCCGCGGTCCGAGCCCCCGCGCGCCGGGGCTATCGACGCATCGCCAGAACCGCATGCAGACCCACCCGAGGTCCTCGCCGGGATCCCCGAGATGGGAGAGCTCCCAGTCCAGCACCGCGCTCAGGCCGCGCCCCGGATCGACGATGAAGTTGCCGAGGCGATAATCCCCATGAACGACCACCACGCGCTCGGACGCCCGCACGCGGCGCCCGAGCCAGCGCAGCGCCAGCTCGAGAGCCGGATGCGGCTCGCCGATCTGGCGAAGCATGCCCTCGAGGTCCACGAGCTGCCCTTCGGCGGGCGTCTTCCCCATGGCCGGCCGGACCAGGCACGCGAGGGCGCCGGTCGGAACGGCGTGGATCCGCGCGAGCTCCTCGCCGATCTGCTCGAGGAGGTGGGCGCGGGCGCGCTCGAAGGTCGGATCCTGCAGGAGGCGGCGCGCGAGCGTCTCTCCTTCGACGCGCTCGACGATCAGGCCGGGCGCGACCCCCGAGGCGTCGCCGGCCGGAACCCGCCAGTAGGGCTTGGGGACGCGGACGCCGGCGCCGTGCATCACCGACAGCACCCGAAACTCGTCCTCGCGGGAGAGGCGGCTCCCGAGGGGAGCCCCCCCGCGGTCCTGGAGGTAGATCAGGCGGTGGGAGCCGGCCAGCGGGCCCGACGGGACGTCGAGGTCCACCGCCCACGCGTGGCGCATGGTGCCGCCGGGCAGCGGCGAGAGGGAGACAACCGAAACGGCCGATTCGGCCCGGCCTTGGATGAAGCGCTCGAGCCCCCTCCGCAGGCCGTCCACGCGCGCCGACTCAGACGAGCGTCTGTCCCCCATCCACCACGACGACGGAGCCGGTCATGAAGCTCGACGCCTCCGACGCCAGGAACACCACCATCGGCGCGAGCTCCTTCGGGTCGCCGAGGCGCTGCATGGGGATCGCGTGCTGGACGACGGCCTGCCCCTTCGGGGTGGCGAAAAAGGCCTCGTTCATCGGCGTCCTGAAGTAGCCCGGGCAGAGCGCGTTCACCTGGACGTTGTGCCGCGCCAGCTCGAGCGCCAGCACGCGGGTGAGCTGGATGAGGGCTGCCTTGCTCACGCAGTACGGGCCGAGCCGCGACACGGGCGCGAGCCCGGCGATGGAGGCGACGTTGATGATCCGGCCGTGGCGGCGCTCGACCATCCCGCGCGCCACGGCCCGCGCCAGGAGCGCCGGCCCCAGCAGGTTGACCGCGAGCGCCTCCTCCCACTCCGGGCGCGCGAGGTCCAGGGCCGGCTTCTCCGCCCCGGCGATCCCGGCGTTGTTGACGAGGACGTCGATCCGCCCGAAGGCGCGCATCGCGCCCTCGACCAGGGCGTCGATCTGTCCCCCGTCCCGCAGGTCCGTGGGAAAGGCCTGGGCGCGGACCCCGTGCTTGGCCGCGTCGTCGGCCGCGAGCTGGAGGTCGTCCACGCTGCGTGCCGCCAGGACCAGGTCCGCGCCGGCCTCGGCCAGCGCCAGGGCAAAGGCCCGCCCGAGCCCGCGGCTCGCCCCCGTCACGAGCGCGACGGTCCCTTGGAGGTCTCGCCCCATCGCCGTCAGCGGGCGGCCGGACCCGTGGCGTCGCGGGCCTTGTAGATGTGGACGGTGCAGGAGCCGTCCGATCGGGAGGGATTCTCGAGGACCCACTGGGGCCGGCCAAACCATTCCCTGGGGGCCGCGTCGTTCCAGATGGGGCAGTGCGTGCAGTACACGGGGAACCGCTCCCGCCCCGCCGTCAGCGGCCCGGCGCCTTCGACGAACGGGAGCGCCTCGGGACCGGAGTACGCCCCGGCCAGCCGGAGGCGGCCGCCGCTGCCGCACGGCGTCAGGATGATCGTGAACTTCTCGTCGTCCTCGCGGACCTCGAGGTCTCCCATGTGCTGTTTGACGAGGAAGACCGAAGCCCGGGCGAAGTCGGCGGCGGGCAGGCGCTCCCACTGCTCGAAGCCGCGGCGCTGGCCCTCGGCCGTCGCCCGGTGGAATCGGTAGAGCTCGGCAGGCCCGAACTGTGTCAGCACGTACCCGAAGGCCTCGGCCATGAAGCGGACCAACCGGTCGTGAAGCGGGACGTACTCGTCCCGCTCCTTCCGGTCGAGGAGGGCTCTGGCGCGCTCGGTCTCTCCCCTGCCGATCGCCTGGAGAACTTCCTGCGCCCGCAGTGCCTGTTCGCGCGCGAAGAGGCGCTCGGCCTCGCTCAGAAGATGGGCGGTGGAGGTCAATGCTCCCGGCACGTCTCCGCCGCCGGACGAGCCTGCCACCTCGACGCTCGCCCCCCAGGCCCGCTGGAAGAGCGCCAGCATGTCGGCCTTGAAGCGGCGGAGGAGTTTCCCCAGCGCTTCTCCGGCCACCGGGCGGTCGGACGCGGAGCAGCGCGCGACCGTTTCGCCCAGCAGGTCGAGCAGGATCCGGATCGTGATCCCGAGCCCCTTGTACATCAGGGCGTATTCCTTCTCGAGGCTTCGGGCCTCGCCATCCCCCTCGACGGCCAGCCGGCGGGCGCCGTCCAGGTCGCCGGCGTCCAGCGCCGCGCGGATCCGATCCGAGAGCCGCCGCCCCCACTCCGCCGCCGGGGGCGCCATCGCGTCGCGTGCGAGCGGCCGTGCCGCTTCCTCACTCATGGCCAGCGCCGGAACTCGTGCTCGGCGATTTTGACCTTGTGGACCTCGTCCGCCCCGTCCCCGAGGCGCAGGATGCGCGCGTAGCGCCACATCGCCGCCAGGGGAACATCATCGGTCACGCCGAGGGCGCCGTGGACCTGGATCGCGCGGTCGAGGACGCGGCAGGCGGTCTGGGCGCAGAGCACTTTGGCCATCGAGATCTCGGGCCACGCGTCCTTCTTCCCCGCGGTATCCATCTTCCAGGCGGCGTGGAGCACCACCAGGCGCGCGGCGTGGACCTCGATCCGGGACTTCGCGACCAAGTCCTGGACCATCTGCTTGTCGCCGAGGGGGCCGCCCACGACGATGCGCGCCTTGGCGCGGCGGGCCATCAGCTCGACGGCTCGATCGGACATGCCCACGGCCCGCATGCAGTGATGGATGCGTCCCGGCCCCAGCCGCGCCTGCGAGACGGCGAACCCCTCTCCCTCTCCGCCCAGGAGATCACTCGTCGGCACCCGGACCTTGTCGAACGCCACCTCGCATTCGCCGGAGCTGCTGATGGCGCCGTACACCGGCACCGCCCGCACGACGGTGACGCCGGGAGAATCCCTCGGCACGAGGAAGAGGCTCACCCGTCGGTGCCGCGGCGCGTTCGCGTCCGTGACCGCCACGACGATGAAGACCGCGGCGTGCATGGCGCCGGTCGTGAACCATTTCCGGCCTGTGACCACATACGACGAGCCATCCCGGACGGCGGTCGTCTGCATCTGCGTCGGATCCGAGCCGGCCGCCATCGGCTCGGTCATGGAGAAGCCACTCCGGATCCGGCCGTCGAGCAGGGGCTCCAGCCACCGCTTCTTCTGGGCCTCCGTCCCGAACTGGGCCAGGATCTCCATGTTCCCGGTGTCGGGCGCCGCGCAGTTGAAAACCTCCGAGGCCCACAGGACGCGCCCCATCACCTCGGCGAGGGGGGCGTATTCGAGGTTCGTCAACCCCGCCCCGTACGCGGGATCGGGCAGGAAGAGGTTCCACAACCCGGCCTCCTTCGCCCTGGCCTTCAGCTCCTCCAGGATCTTGGGCCGGTGGTGTTTGTCCCCCGAGGCTTCGATCTGCTCGTAGTAGGTCCGCTCGTTCGGGTAGACGAACCGCTCCATAAAGTCCGCCAGCTTCTGGCGGAGCGCGCCGACCTTCGCGGTGGGGGCGAAGTCCATGGGCGCCGGCGCCTCACATCATCGTCAGGCCGCCCGAGACCGACAGGGTCTGGCCCGTGATGAAGCCGGCATCGTCGGAGGCGAAGAAGATCACCGCGGGCGGCAGGTCCTCCGGCTGGCCGAGCCGGCCGAAGGGAATCACCCGCTTGAGGCTCTCGGCCAGCTTCGGGTTCTCCGCCGTCACCGTGGCGAAGAGCGGCGTGTCCGTCGGCCCGGGGCAGACGCAGTTCACGTTGATCCGGTGGCGGGCCATCTCCCGCGCCATCGTCTTCGTGAAGGCGATGATCCCGCCCTTGGCCGCCGAGTACACCGCCTCGCCCGTCGAGCCCACCCGCCCGGCGTCGGAGGCGATGCTCACGATCTTCCCGTACCCGTTCTTGACCATCTCGTCCAGCACGGCACGGATGCAGATGATCGGCCCCTTGAGGTTGATGGCGAGGACCTTGTCCCAGGTCTCCTCGGTGGACTTGATGAACGGCTCCACCTTGTCCCAGCCGGCGTTGTTGACGAGGATGTGGACGGTCCCCCACCGCGTGATCACGTCGGCCACCATGGCCTCGATCTGGGCCTTCTTCGTGATGTCGGCCCTGTAGGGGTGGGCCTGGCCACCCTCCTTCTGGATCTCCTTGACGGTCTCCTGGGCCCCCACCTCGTTGAGGTCCACGACCGCGACCCGGGCGCCCTCCCGCACCATCGCCAGCGCGATGGCCCGCCCGATCCCGCTCCCCGAGCCCGTGACGATCGCCACCTTGTCCTTGAGCCTCATGGCTAATCTCCTTCTGCGCGAGCGTGCCGTGGCGAGAACCGAGCAGCCCAAGGCCCGAGGGAGAAGGGCACCGGAGGCGTACGCGGTTGTACGTTGAGGATGCCCAACGACCGAGAACGCCGGGATGCGATGGTTATCGACACGGCACTAGAGCTCCATTTCTTTGGCGATAATTTCCTTCATGATTTCGGACGTCCCCCCGCCGATCGGGAAGAGCCTCACGTCTCTGGCGAATCGCTCGATCGGGTACTCGCGCATGTAGCCGTAGCCGCCGTGGATCTGGACGCAATCGTAGGCCACGCGGTTGGCCATCTCGGCGGCGAAGAGCTTGACCATGGAGATCTCCCTCACGCACTCCTCGCGCTCC
>JACPSW010000111.1 GCA_016193045.1 Candidatus Rokuibacteriota bacterium
GGAACTCGTGGGCGGTCTGGGCCCGCATCGGGCGGATCATGGCGCGCTCGACCGCCATGCCGATCAGGACGAAGGCCGGTAAGACCAGGGCGAGGGCCACGAAGGGCGAGAGACCCAGGGTCGAGTAGAGCAGGAACGTCGCGTAAGCCCCGAGGATCAGGAAGTCGCCGTGCGCCACGTTGAGGACCCGGAGCACGCCGAAGATGAGCGAGAGCCCGAAGGCCCCGAGCGCGTAGATGCCGCCCTGGAGGATGCCGCCGATGAGGAGTTGAAGCAGAACTTCCATCGCGCCAGATACTACACCATTTGGCTCTTTGCCGTCCTCGGGCCCTGCCGTATACTCCCCGGGTGCCTTCCGCCTACCTCGTCTGGGGCCTCCTGATCTACGCGTGGATCGGCAACTACATGATCCGCATGGCGCTCTCCTCGCTCCTTCCCCCCGTCATGACGGAGCTCGGGCTCTCGTACACGCGCGCCGGCTTCCTCGCCACGGCCTTCTTCTACGCCTACATGGCGATGCAGTTGCCCGCGGGCTTCCTGGGCGATCGCCTCGGCCGGCGGCGCGTGGTCCTCGGGGGAATCCTCCTCGGCGTCCTGGCCTCCCTCTTCACGGGGCTGGCGGGGTCGTTCGTGGCGCTGTTCGCGGCGCGGCTCCTCACCGGCCTCAGCCAGGGGTCGATGTTCTCCAACGACCGGGTGATCATCGCCGCGTACACACCCCGGGAGAAGATGGCCGTGGGGCAGGGGGTCTCGTTCTCGGGAGCCGGCCTCGGGACGACCCTCGGCCTGCTGCTGGCCGGCGCCCTCGGCGAGCTCATGCCGTGGCGCGGCGTCTTCTATCTCTTCGCGCTCCCGCCGCTCCTGGCCGCGTTCCTCCTCTGGCGGCTCGTCCCCGAGCCGCCGAGCCCGCCCGTGGCGGACGCCACCGGCTGGACGTTCCGGCGCGTCGCCGCCACCCCGGCGCTCTGGATCCTGGGGCTCGCCGGGATCATGCCGGTCTACCTCCAGTTCGTGCTGGCCACGTGGGGCCCGCTCTTTTTCTCCGAGGTCGGCGTCAGCGACCTGGGGCGGTCGGCGTTCTACGCGAGCTTCCAGGGCGTGGCGGCCCCCTTCGGCCTCTTCGCCATGGGCTGGCTCGCCGACCGCGCCGGGGAGCGCGGCCTCTCCCGCAAGGGGGTTATCGCGCTGACCATTCTCCTGGCGGGCGCGTCCATCGGCGCCCTGGGCGCGGTGCTGGCCGCCAAAGGCTCCCCGGGGCTGGTGGCCTTCTTCATCATGGCCACGAGCTTTTTCCTCTGGGGGACGTGGGGGCCGGTCTACGCGCTCATGGCGGATCGCTTCCCGCCGGGCGTGATGGGAAGCGCCTTCGGTCTTCTGAATACGATCTGCTTCGTCGGCTCGGTCGTGGGTCCCTTCCTCACCGGCTGGATCAAGGACGTGACGGGTTCCTTCGCCGGCGGGTGTTACGGGGCGGCGGTGGTGGCCGGGCTCGGCGCGCTGGTGGTCCTGGCGTTTCCCCAGCCGCTCCGTGCCAAGCGCGCCCCCTCACCTTTATCCTCTCCCCCTCGGGGGGAGAGGGCGGGGTGAGGGGGATCATTGTTATAATCGAGACGTGAAGATTCTCTCTCGCTTTGTCCTCATCTTCGTCCTTCTCCCCGCCCTGACGGGGGCGTCGGCGCGGGCAGGGGAAGACGTGCTGGAGGCCACCCTGGACAACGGCCTCCGGGTGCTGCTCCTGGAAGATCACCGAAGCCCCGTCGTCTCCTTCCAGGTCTGGTACCGCGTCGGCTCCCGCAACGAGCGGCCCGGGGCCACCGGCCTCGCCCACCTCCTGGAGCACATGATGTTCAAGGGGACGCCGACCTACGGCCCGCGGATGTTCTCCACCCTCGTCGAGCAGAACGGCGGCCAGGACAACGCCTTCACGAGCCAGGACCACACCTCCTATTTCGTGAACGTCTCGGCGGACAAGCTCGACCTCGTCGTCGCCCTTGAATCCGATCGGATGCGAAACCTGCTCCTCGAACCCCGGGACTTCGAATCCGAGCGGCAGGTGGTCATGGAGGAGCGCCGCACCAGGACCGAGGACGACCCGGAGGGCTTCCTCGGGGAGGAGCTGTCGGCGATCGCCTTCGTCGCGCACCCGTACCGCTCGCCGATCGTCGGCTGGATGGAGGACCTCCGCCGGCTCACGGTGGAGGAGCTGCGCGCCTTCTACCGCACCTACTACGTTCCCAACAACGCCCTCGTGGCCGTCGCGGGCGATTTCAAGGCGCCCGAGCTCCTCGAGAAGATCCGCCGGGCCTTCGGCCCCATCCCGCGCGCTGCCGACCCGCCGCCCGTGACGGTGGCGGAGCCCAGGCAGAACGGTGAGCGCCGGGTGACGGTGAAGAAGGAAGCCCAGCTCCCGCTGGTCTTCATCGGTTACCCGGTGCCGAATTCCCGCTCGCCGGACGCGCCGGCGCTCGAGCTGCTCTCCACGATCCTCTCGGAGGGGCGGAGCTCCCGGCTCTACCGCCGGCTGGTGTACGAGCAGCAGATCGCGCTGAACGCCGGCGGCGACTACTCCTACTTCTCCACGGACCCGAACCTCTTCTGGTTCTTTGCCACGGCGCTTCCCGGCCAGCCCCCCGAGGCGCTGGAGCGGGCCTTGAGGCAGGAAGTGGAGCGGCTCAAGACCGAGCCGGTGTCGGCGATCGAGCTGGAGCGCGCGAAGAACCAGATCGAGGCCTCCTTCATCTTCCGGCAGGACTCGGTGTACAGCCGCGCCTCTCTCCTGGCCCGCTTCGAGCTGATCGGCGGCTGGCGGCTCCGGGACCGGTTCGTCCCAGCGATCCGCGCGGTGACCGCCGCGGATCTCCAGCGGGTCGCGCGCGCTCACTTCCTCGACGCGGGGCGCAACGTGGGGGTCCTGCTGCCGATCCCGCCGAGCCCCCCGAGGTCCTGAGCCCGTGAGTCCCTCGACCCGATCCCGGCTCGGGCGCATCGCGGCCGTGTTGCTCGTCGTGGCCGCGCTGGCCGTCGGCGGTCCGCTCGCGTCGCGGTTCCTCAACTCCCTCGGCGTCCCGACCATCCAGGTGACCGGCAACATGGAGGCGATGCAGGTGGACGTGAGCGCCAAGATCGCCGGCCGGATCCTCTCCCTGCGCGTCCGGGAAGGCGACCGGGTGACCGAGGGCCATCTGCTCGCGCGCCTCGACGACGCCGAGCTCAAGGCGGAAGTGGAGCGCGCCGAGGCCGCCCTCACGAGCGCCCAGGCGCAGCTCCGCGACCTGCTGGCGGGGGCGCGCCGCGAGGAGATCGACGAGGCCCGCGCCACCGTGGATCAGGCCCAGGCGCAGCTCAACGACCTGCTGGCCGGGTCGCGCCGCGAGGAGATCGAGCAGGCGCGGGAGGCCGTGCGGAGCGCCGAAGCCACGCGGGTGTGGACCGAGCGCGATTTCAGGCGGGCCCAGGAATTGTTCGCGAAGGAGTTCATCGCCATGCAGGAAGTGGACCGGGCCCGCCAGGTGCACGAGGTGGCGGTGGCCCAGGAGCGCTCCGCGCGGGCGAACCTCCAGATGGTGGAGGCCGGGCCGCGCCGCGACCAGATCGAGGCGGCCCGGGCCCGGCTCAAAGCCGCGCGCGATCGCCTCGACCTCCTCCTGGCCGGGCCGCGCCCCTTCCAGGTCGAGGCGGGACGGGGCCAGGTGAGCCAGGCCCGGGCGGCGCTGGACCTCGCCCGGAGCCGCCTGCGCGAGGCCGCCATCGTGTCCCCGATCAACGGCGTCGTCCTTCGGAAGAACCTCGAAGCGGGCGAGATGGCCAACCCGGGGGTGTCGATCCTCACGCTCGTGGATCCGGCCGACCTCTGGCTCCGCGCCTACGTTCCCGAGACGGACATCGGGCGGATCAAGGTCGGGATGGCTGCGCGGATCACGATCGACGCCTACAAGGACCGGACCTTCAGCGGCAAGATCACGGAGATCGCCTCCGAGGCCGAGTTCACCCCGAAGAACGTGCAGACGAAGAAGGAGCGGGTCAACCTCGTCTTCCGGATCAAGATCGCCGTGGATAACCCCGAGGGGCTCCTCAAGCCGGGAATGCCCGCGGACGCCGACATCCTCCTCTAATGGACTACGCGGTGGTGACGGAGGGGTTGACGCGGCGCTTCGGCAAGCTCGTCGCCGTGGACCATCTCGACCTCCACATCCGGACAGGCGAGCTCTACGGGTTCCTCGGCCCCAACGGCGCGGGAAAGTCCACCACCCTCCGCATGCTCTGCGGGATCCTCGAGCCCACCGAGGGGCAGGGCAGTGTGCTGGGCATCGACCTGATCCGCGAGCCCGAGCGGGTCAAGTCGGCCATCGGCTACATGTCCCAGAAGTTCTCCCTCTACGACGACCTGACGGCCGAGGAGAACCTCACCTTCTACGCCCGCGTCTATATGGTGCCGCGACCCGAGCGCGCCCGCCGGGTCGCCCAGATGGTCCGGCTGGCTGACCTGACCGGCCAGGAGACGAAGCGCGCCGCCTATCTCTCCGGAGGCTACCGCCAGCGGCTCGCCCTGGCGTGCGCCCTGGTCCACGGCCCGCGCCTGCTCTTCCTCGACGAGCCCACCGCCGGCGTCGATCCCGTGTCGCGCCGGAACTTCTGGGGGCTGATCCGGCGCCTCGTGGAGGAAGGGATCACCGCCGTCGTCACCACGCACTACATGGACGAGGCGGAGCTGTGCGACACGCTGGGCTTCATCTACCAGGGTCAGCTGATCGCCCAGGGCACCCCGGCCTCCATCAAGGGCGAGACGTTCCGGAAGCCGGTGGTCGAGGTCGAGACCGGCGATCTCCGGCGGGCCACCGACCTCCTGGCCGAATGGCCGGCCGTCGAGGACGTCACGCGCGTGGGGCTGCGCCTCCACCTCGTCCTAGCCGACGAACGGGGCACCCCGGAGGATGTCGTCGCCTACCTGAAGCGGCATGGGCTCGCCATCGAGCGGGTCCACGAGGTGGAGCCGTCGGTGGAGGACCTCTTCGTCTCCTTCGTGGACAAGGAGCGGAAGGCCCGGCTGCGCGAACAGCTCCGGGCCGTTTAGTGCCGTGCCGATAACCATCGCATCCCGGCGTTCTCGGTCGTCGGCGGTCCTCAACGTACAACCGCGTACGCCTCCGGCCGCCTCCTCGCTCGGGCCTTGGGCTGCTCGGTTCTCGGCCCGGCAAGGAGTCTAGCCATGGGGTCTCGGTTGCTGGGCATGATCGGCAAGGAGTTCATCCACCTCCGCCGCGACCCGCTCGCGGTGACGCTGGCCCTGTTCGTCCCCGTCGCCATGCTCTTCATCTTCGGCTGGGCCATCAACACCGACGTCAAGCACATCCCCACCGCGGTCTTCGACCAATCGGGGAGCGTCGAGGCGCGCACGCTGCTCGAATCCTTCGAGAACAGCCAGTACTTCGCCATTCGCTACTGGGTCACGAGCCACGCCGAGCTCACGCGGCTGGTGGATGCCGGCCGGGCCAAGGTCGGCGTGGTGATCCCCCCCGACTACGCCAGGCGCCTCTCCCGCCAGGCGGCCGAGATCCAGGTGATCGTGGACGCCTCCGACCCGATGGTGGCGACCTCGGCGATCAGCTCCGCCAGCTCCCTCGGCGCCCAGCTGTCGCTGAACGTCCTGACACGGAATCTCGAGGGCACCCCGATGGTGCGGCGGGAGGAGCCGCCGGTGGACTTCCGCGTGCGCGCTTGGTACAACCCCGATCTGGTGAGCGCGATCTTCATCGTCCCGGGGCTCATCGGGGCGCTCCTCATGCAGACGACGATCACCGCCATGGCGGTCACCGTCGTGCGCGAGCGCGAGAAGGGGACCCTGGAGGCCCTCATCGTGAGTCCCATCCGGCGCTGGGAGCTGATGCTGGGGAAGATCATCCCGAATCTCCTGGTGGCCTACGGCCAGATGACGATGGCGCTTCTGGTGGCGTACTTCGTCTTCGACGTGCCGATCCGGGGCAGCCTCGCGCTCCTCTACGCCCTATCGCTGATCTACATGATGGGAACGCTGGGCATCGGCATCTACGTCTCGACGGCGGCCAAGACCGTGCCCCAGGCCATGCAGATGTCGTTCCTCACCTTCCTGCCGTCGATCTACCTCTCCGGCCTCCTCTTCCCCATCGAGGGAATGCCCGAGGCCGCGCAGTACCTGGCGCACGTGATCCCGCTCACCTACTACCTCCGGATCGTGCGCGGCATCATCCTCAAGGGGGTGGGGCTCGATTTTCTGTGGCCCAATCTGCTGCCGCTCCTGGCCTTCGGCGCGGTGGTCTTCACGCTGTCGGTGCTGCGCTTCAGAAAGTCCTTGGACTGATGCGCATGGTGCGAACACCCGGTTTTTCGAGGGGGAGAGGATGAAGGTGAGGGGGTGGCTGCTGCTCCTGGCCCTCCTTCTTGCAGTGCCCGCGTCGGGCGCGGATTCGCTGGGCGCCCGGCGTCAGGGGCTGCCCAACGGCGCGGTGCTCCTGGTGGCCGAGCGGCCGGCGATTCCCATCGTGGTGCTCCGCGTGTACCTTCCCGCGGGCTCGGCCTTCGATCCTCCCGACGCGCCGGGGCTCGCCAACCTCACCGCTGAGCTCCTCACCCGGGGGACCGCCCGGCAGAGCGGGCCCGCGCTGGACGAGGCCATCGAGTTCGTGGGAGGGAGCCTGGAGGCCTTCGCGGGCCGCGACGGCGCGACGCTGTCGCTGTCGGTGCTCAAGAAAGATCTGGGGCTCGGGCTCGACCTCCTGGCCGAAGTGCTGACTCAGCCGGCGTTCCCGGCCGACGAGCTGGCGCGGAAGGCGAAGGAAATCCAGGCCGCGATCCGGCGGTCGGAGGAGAGCCCGGAGAGCGTCGCCGCCCGCGTCCTGGGGGAGATCCTGTACCCGGGGCATCCCTATGGGCGTCCCGTGGCCGGGACGATCGAGTCCGTCGGGAGGCTCACGCGCGAGCAGGTCTTGGGGTTTTATGGCGCGCACTATGGCCCCGGCGGCGCCATCCTCGTCGCCGCGGGCGACGTCAAGGCCGACGACATCGCGCAAGAGCTCCTGCGCCGCCTTGCGGCGTGGCAGCCCCCTGCGGGCGCCCCGCGCCGGCCGCGCCAGGCCCCCACCGCGTCGCCCGCGCGGACTCGGGTCGTCAAGCGCGAGCTCACCCAGACCACGGTCCTCCTGGGTCGCCCGGCCGTCGGGCACGGCCACCCCGACTACTACCCGCTCGTCGTGGCCAGCTACATCCTCGGGGGCGGCTCCGCCTCGCGCCTCTATACGCGGGTGCGCGAGGAGCGGGGGCTGGCCTACGACGTCTCCAGTCACCTTGCGGTGGGGCGCTACGGCGCGACGCTCCTGGTCAGCCTCCAGACGCGGACCGACGGCGCGGCCGAGGCGAGCCGTCTCGTTCGCGAGGAGATGGCGCGGATGGGCCGGGAGGCCGTGCCGGACGCCGACCTGGCCAAGGCGAAGGCCTACCTGATCGGGAGCTTTCCCCTCCGGATGGACACGACGTCGAAGGTGGCGGGGCTGCTCCAGGGCGTGGAGGAATACGGGCTCGGCCTGGATTATCCGGGGCGGTACCGCCGGGCGATCGAGAAGGTGACGGCCGGCGATGTCCAGCGGGCGGCGCGGCGGTACCTCGACCCCTCCGGGTTCTCCTCCGTGTCCGTCGGCAGGTAGCTGGGGTCAGGCATGCGTATTTGCGTTTCGCGGCGCCTCCCATAGTTGGCACCTGTGTGATTGCAAGACCTGACCCCTCTCGATACAATGGGCGCCACATGCGGCGCGGACTGCTGGTTTCCCTGATTTTCTGGAGCTCGCTCCTCGGCGGCGCGCCCCTGTCCGCCGCGTCGTTCTCGCTCACCTCCCAGGAGATCCAGGCGGCGGTCCGCTTCGGGCAGCGGGCCATCGTCAACGAGGAGTTCGACCGCGAGTGGAAGCTGACCGGCGCGGCCGGGGAAACCCTGAAGGTCGTGACCCCCTTCTTCCGGCTGGCCCAGGCGGCCCGCAACGCCGCCTTCAAGAGCGAGACCCTCAAGCAGCGGGAAATCGACTCGCTCCTCAAGGAGCACCACGGCCGGCTGGTGTTCTGGGCCGGCCTCCGAGGAGGGCGCGAGGATTTCGCCCGGTGGTACCAGCCGGTGCTGCTCGTCCGGGGCAAGGCGGAGATCAAGCCGTCCTTCGTCCAGAACGAGCGGACGGCCCTCCGCCAGGCCGACGGGCGTTTTCTCTCGCGCTCCATCTACGCCTTTCCGGCGAACGATCTGGACGGCAAGGGCCGCGTGACCCTCCTGGTTCGGGACAGCGACGACAAGGAAGTGGCCCGATTCGCGGTGGACCTTTCGGCGATGCGCTAAGGAGAGAGCCATGGTGACGAAGGAGCGGTTTCTGCAGGGGATGACCTTCCAGCAGTACCTGGACCAGATGGGGACCAACAAGGAAAAGTTCATGGAGTTCCTGCGGGAGGTCAAAATCCGGCCGGAGGACCGTGAGGCCCTGAAGAAGTTCGGCAAGAAGCTCAACGTGCTGGTGATCACCGAGGACTGGTGCGGCGACGCCCTGTATAACGTCCCCGTCCTTGGCAAGCTCGTGGAAGGCAATCCCAACGTGGAGATGCGCGTCTTCCTCCGGGACAAGAACCCGGACCTCATGGATCAGTACCTGAACCAGGGGATCTACCGGTCCATCCCGGTGTTCGCCTTCTTCGACGAGAACATGAACGAGATCGCCCGCTTCATCGAGCGGCCGCCCAGGGTCACGGAGGTCATGGAAAAGAAGGCGCTGGAGGTCCGCCGGGCCCTCCGGGCCGAGCATCTCGAGGAATGGCGGCAGGCCGTGGTGGATGAGGTGCGCGGGCTCCTGAAGGCCTGAGCCCGCGGCGCGCCGGTGACGGCCCACGGCTGGGTCGGCCTCCTCCTCATCGGCGCGGCGGAGGCCCTGCTGCTCGCGGGAAACCGCGCCGTCGGCGAGTGGTTCACGCCGGTCGTCTGGACCGGCTACGTCCTGTTCGCCGACGCGGTGGTCCATGCGCGGACGGGGCAGTCCTATCTCACCACGCGGCGCTCCGAGCTCGCGTGGGTCGTGGCCGCCTCGGTCGGCGGCTGGTGGCTCTTCGAGCTCCACAACGCCCCGCGCTTCTGGCGGGGCGGGGCCGACCTGAAGGGGCTCTGGTGGCAGTACCACAACCTGGAGCCGAGCGTGCCCCTGCGCCTCGCGGGCTACACGTGGGCCTTCGCCACGATCTTCCCGGCCCTCTTTCTTACCGCCGAGGGTCTGCGCGCCTCCGTCTTGGCCCCCCTCGCCGGCCGGCGCCCATTCAGGCTCCCTCCGTGGGCCCGAACGGTGTCCATCGGGCTCGGGGCCGTCGCGGTAGGGCTTCCCCTGCTCGTGGTGTCCCGCTGGCTGGTGCCGCTGGTCTGGGTCGGGTACGTTCTCCTGCTGGAGCCGATCAACCATCGGCGCGGCGCCCCGTCCTGGCTCCGCGAGCTCGAGGCGGGCGACTACCGCACCCTGGCCGCGCTCGCCGGGAGCGGGCTCATCTGCGGGGTGCTGTGGGAGTTCTGGAACTTCTGGGCGTTGACGCGGTGGACCTACACGGTTCCCTACGGGGGAGACTGGAAGCTCTTCGAGATGCCGGTGCTGGGCTACCTGGGATTCCCCCCGTTCGCGCTGGAGGCGTTCGCCATGTATAATTTCCTCCGCTCACTGTTCAGCGGAATGATCGGGACTCGGATTGGGCAAAGAAGTCAGGCGCAGTGATCTTCCGGCGGGGCACGGGCGTGGCGACAGCCCGGGTGCCCGTGCCCGGGTGAATGAAGGAGGAGTCATGAAAGCGATCCGCATCAAGACCCTCGGCGGGCCGGAGGTGCTCACGCTGGAGGATATTCCCGAGCCGAAGCCGGGCCCCGGCGAGGCGGTGGTGAAGCTCGAAGCGGCGGGGCTCAACTTCATCGACGTGTACTACCGCATCGGTCTCTACAAGGCCCAGCTCCCCATCACGCTCGGCGTGGAGGGCGGGGGCACCGTCACCGAGGTGGGCCCGAACGTGGCCGAGGTGAAGGCGGGCGACCGGGTGGCCTACTCGGGGGTGCTGGGCGCGTACGCCCAGTTCGCCGCCGTCCCCGCGGCGCGGCTGGTGAAGCTCCCCGAAGGCCTCGACGGCAAGGCGGGTGCCGCGGCCATGCTCCAGGGGATGACCGCCCACTACCTTTCCCATGCGACGTACCCGCTCAAGCCCGGCGACTGGTGCCTGGTCCACGCGGCGGCCGGCGGGGTGGGGCTCCTCCTCTGCCAGATGGCGAAGATGCGCGGCGCCCGTGTGATCGGCACAGTGTCCACCGAAGCCAAGGCCAAGCTCGCCCGCGAGGCCGGCGCGGACGAGGTCATCCTCTACACGACCCAGGACTTCGAGGCGGAGGTCAAGCGCATCACGGGCGGCGCGGGGGTCCCGGTGGTGTACGACTCGGTGGGCAAGACGACCTTCGACAAAAGCCTGAACTGCCTGGCCCCGCGCGGGGTCATGGCGCTCTACGGCCAGTCGAGCGGGCCCGTGCCTCCCCTGGATCCGGCCGTCCTGAACCAGAAAGGCTCTCTCTTCCTCACCCGCCCGAGCCTCGTCCACCACACGGCCACGCGCGAGGAGCTGCTCCAGCGGTCCGGAGACGTGCTGGGATGGATCAAGGCCGGGAAGCTCAAGCTCAGGATCGACCTCACGCTGCCGCTGGCCCAGGCGGCGGATGCCCACCGCCAGCTCGAGGGGCGCCAGACCACGGGCAAAGTCTTACTGATCCCCTGAGATCGTCGTGAACGTCGCCCAGACGCTCGAGCGGTCGGCCTTCCATTTCCCGGATCGCCCGGCCATCGCCTTCAAGGACCGGCGCTGGACCTACCGGGAGCTGGACCGGGACGCCTCGGCGCTGGCCTCGGCCCTGAGGGGACTCGGCCTCAAACCCGGGGAGCGCCTCGGGCTGCACGTCCCGAACTGGCCGGAGTTCGTCCTGGCCTACTACGCCGCCCAGAAGATCGGCGTGGTCCCCCTGTCGCTCAACGTCACCTACAAGGCGGACGAGATCGCCTACATCTGCCGGGACGGGGAGGTCGCCGCCGTCCTCACGGCCGACCCGGTGGCGGGGAACCTGCCGCCCCGGAGCGACCTGCCATCCGTCCGCCACCTGATCAATGTCGGCGCCCCGCGGGAGGAGGCGGTTTCGTTCGCCACCCTCAGGGGCGACCCCGCGCTGCGGGCCCTGGACCTCGACCGGGAGGAGATGGCGGCGATCCTCTACACCTCCGCCACCACGGGCCGTCCCAAGGGCGTGATGCTGACCCACGCGAACGTCGTCTCCAACACCTACGCGACGAGCCACCACCTCCGGATGACGCCCGAGGACCGGGGGCTCTGCGCGCTGCCGCTCTTCCACTGCTTCGGGCAGAACTTCATCATGAACGCCCTCGTCAACTCGGGCGGCACCCTCGTGCTCCAGGAGCGCTTCGTCCCGGAGGAGTTCCTGGGGGCGATCGGGCGCGAGCGCATCACCCTCCTCTACGCGGTCCCGACGATGTACATCCTGATCCTGGCGGGGGACACCAGCGCCTACGACTTCCGGTCGCTCCGGCTCTGCTTCTCGGCCGCGGCCATGCTCCCCGCCGACGTCGAGCGCCGCTGGCACGAGCGCTACGGCCACTGGATCCACCAGGGGTACGGTCTCACCGAGTGCTCGCCCTTCGCGTCCTACAACCACGACACCCTCTTCCGCCCCGGCTCGGTGGGGACGCCCATCGAGAACGTGGAGATGAAGGTGGTGGACGAGACGGGGCGTGAGCTGCCCGACGGCGAACTCGGGGAGATCCTGATCAAGGGGCCGAACGTGATGAGGGGCTACTTCCGGAACCCCGAGGCGACCGCCCAGACCGTCACGGACGGCTGGCTCCACTCCGGCGACATCGGCTACCGCGACACGGACGGCTACTACTACATCGCCGACCGGGTCAAGGACATGATCAACGTCTCCGGATTCAAGGTCTTCCCGCGCGAGGTCGAGGAGGTCCTCTTCCGCCACCCGGCCGTGAAGGAAGCGGCCGTGCTGGGGATGCCGGACCCGGTGAAGGGGGAGGCGGTCAAGGCCTTCGTGGTCCTGAGAGAGGGGCAGAGCGTGGACGCCGACGCCCTGAAGGCGCTCTGCCGGGAGAAGATCGCGTCGTACAAGGTTCCGGAGGCCGTCGAGTTCCTCCCCGCGCTGCCGAAGAGCCCCACCGGGAAAATCCTGAAGAAGGATCTCCGGGGCCCGCGGTGAAGTGGCTCCTGATCGTCATCGGGGCGCTCGTCGTCCTCGCGGTCGCCCTCGTGCTGCTCGTTCCCTACCTCGTTGACCTTCCGCAGTTGAAAGCCTACGTCGCCCAGTCGGCTGCGCAGGCCCTGGGCCGCACGGTGAAGTTTTCGGACCTGTCGCTCTCCGTTCTGCCGCTGCCCGCCGTGGTCCTGAAGGACCTCGAGATCTCGGAGGATCCGCGGTTCGGAAAGACCCCGTTTCTCCAGGTGGGAGAGGGGCGCTTCAAGCTGCGCCTCGGCCCGCTTTTCTCGCGGCGCATCGAGTTCGCCGAGCTCGCGCTGGAGCGGCCGCGCGTGGAGGTGATCCGGGACGCCTCGGGGCGGTGGAACATGGCGAGTCTCGGCGCGGCCTCGGAGGGCGGCGCGGCAGCCTCGAGAGGAACCGGGCGCGCCTCCGGGGCGGGGGGCGCCGCGCCCCTTCCCGTGGTCTCGCGGCTTCGGATCGTTGGCGGCGCCCTCCACTACCAGGCGCGGCCCGCCAAGGGCGCGCCCACCGACTACCGCGTGGAGGGAATGAAGCTCTCGCTGGAAGGGCTCGGCAGCGGCGCGCCCGTGGAGATCGAAGGCCAGGCCGAGGTCAACCCCGGCGCCGTGTCCATCAAGCTCGGCGGCACGCTGAGCCCGCCCCCGGGCGCGGGGCCGCTGACCGAGGCGCCCCTGAAGGGCGACGTCTCGCTCGAGGCCAAGGACATGGCCGCCCTCACGGGGCTGCTGCTGGGATCCTCGCCGGCCCTGTCGGGCCCCGTCAAGGGCAAGCTCGCCCTCAGCGGGAGCGTCGGCCGCCTCGCCCTTGCGGGCCAGCTCGACTCCGCTCGCCTCACGCTGACCGAGCGGCGGCCGGAATGCCCGGAGCCCCGGCTGCGGCGACTGACGATCGAGACGGTCCGCTTTCCGCTCGATTACGACCCGCAGCGGCTCTTGAGCCGACCGCTGTCGGCGAATCTGTCGGGGGGAAGCGTCACGCTCGCCCTCACCCTCGCGTTCCAGCCGGCCCCGCTCCTCTCCCTCAAGGAGATCACGATCAAGGCGCTCCCCCTCGCGCCGGTCCTGGTGGTCTACCTCTGCCAGGGCTACGCGGTGAGCGGGCCGCTGGATCTGACGGGGGAGCTCTCCGCGCGCCCGGCGAATTTCCTGGGCACGATGAACGGGCAGGGCCAGATGAAGATCGGCGCCGGCAAGGTCGTGGGGCCCGCCGCCCTGGCGCTCATGGGAGGCGTGGTCAGGCTGGCCGGCGGTCTCTCCTCGGTCCTCAACGTGGACCTTCCGCTCACGCTCTTCTCCTCGCCCCTCGACTTTCA
>JACPSW010000002.1 GCA_016193045.1 Candidatus Rokuibacteriota bacterium
CGCCGCCTCGGTCTGCTGGCGGGGAATGGATTGGATCCCGGCGCGGATGGTCTCCCCGACGCGGGCCGACGTATAGACGCCGAGACCGGCCAGCGCAGCCAGGAATTCGTAGTTGAGGGTGAGGAGCGGCGTGTCGACGTTCAGGCTGTTCACGGCATCCCGGATCGGCCCCGCCGGGAGGATCTGCGGGACGGCGAAGTACCAGAAGAAGAGCTGGACGAGGAGGGGGGTATTTCTGAAAAATTCCACGTACGCCGTCGCCACCGCGCGCGGCACGCGCCAGGGGCCCGTCCGGAGGATGCCGAGAGCCATCCCCAGGACCAGGGCGATCACCCAGGCGAGCAGGGAGAGGATGATGGTGTTCTTGACCCCCTGGAGGAGCCAGTAGCCGAACGGGCTCTCCCAGAGGACGCTCCACCTGAATTCGTACTGAAGCCCCAGAAACCCGGCGATGTTCACAGGGTGCACGGCGGGCCCGGCGGGTGGTGCCGGCGCCAGCCCTCCGCCCGCCCGGAGCGGGGTCCCCACACCGGGCGGGGTGCGAGGACGGACGGAGCGCGCGCCGGCGACAGGCCCTGCCGGGCCCTGCGGCCGCGGCTACTCGGGCATGGACTGCATGAGCATGAAGTTCCGCACCTGGGCGCTCATCGGGTACGGGACGACCCCCTTTTCCCCGAACCACTTGTCGTACATCTCGAAGTACTTGCCGTTGTCGATCAGCTCCATCAGCGTGTGGTTCACGAAATCGCGCCACTTGGAGTCGTTCTCGGCCACGATGCACGAGTAAGGATCCTTCGTGAAGAAATCCCCCACCACCTCGTAGTCCTTCGGGCTCTTCGCCTTGGCGGCGAGGCCCGCCAGCAGGATGCCGTCGGTCACGTAGGAAAGCCAGGAAACCGGCCGCGTGGTCCATGAAGGTCACCAGGTCGGCCCTGGGCTGCTGGGCGCGCACCGCCTTCTCGTTGGTGGTCCCCTGGGTGGCGCCCACGCGCTTGCCGGCCACGTCGGCCAGGGTCTTGATCCCGCTCCCCTTCTTCACCAGGAGCTGGGAGCCGGTGAAGAAGAAGTTGATGGAGAAGTCCACCGTCTCGTCTCGCCCGCGCGTGTAGGTGGTGGAGCCGCACTCGACGTCAATCGTGCGGTTGGCCACCAGCGGGATCCGGGTCTGGGGGGTCACCTCCTTCTTATCGAGCTTGATGGGCTTGCCGAGCTTCTTCTCGGCCCGCGCCCGGACGGCCTCGAGGAAGTCAACGGAGAAGCCGATCCACTCGTTCTTCTCGTTGATGAAGGCGAACGGAATCGAGGCCGTGCGGGTCCCCCCGGTGAGGACGCCCGTCCGGCCGATCTTCTCGAGAACGGTCTCCGCCAGCGCCGGCGCCACGGAGGCTACCAGGAACAGCAGGGCCAGCAACACACCGAGCCATTTTCTCATCGCATACCTCCCTTGGGGTTAGTGGGACAGGATCTTCGACAGGAAGAGCTTCGTCCGGTCCGATCTCGGGGCCGCGAAGAAGGTGTCGGGCTTCCCCTCCTCCACCACCTGCCCCTCGTCCATGAAGACGATCCGGTGGGACACCCGCTTGGCGAACCCCATCTCGTGGGTGACCACGACCATCGTCATCCCTTCCCTGGCCAGGTCGGTCATCACCTCCAGCACCTCGTTGATCATCTCGGGGTCCAGGGCCGAGGTGGGCTCGTCGAAGAGCATGATCTTGGGCTGCATGGCCAGGGCGCGGGCGATGGCCACCCGCTGCTGCTGGCCGCCCGACAGGTGCGCCGGGTACTGGCCCGCCTTCTCGGGGATCCCCACGCGCGCGAGGAGCGCCACGGCGATCTGCTCCGCCTCGGCCCGGGAGAGCCCTTTCACCTTCAGGGGCGCGAGGAGGATGTTCTCCAGGGCGGTCATGTGGGGGTAGAGGTTGAAGGCCTGAAAGACCATCCCCACCTCGGTCCTGAGGCGGGTGAGGTTGACGCTCGCCTGGGTGAGGGACTGGCCCAGCACGACGACCTCCCCCGACTGGACCGTTTCCAGGCGGTTGACGCACCGGATCAGCGTGCTCTTCCCGGAGCCCGACGGCCCGCAGACCACCACCACCTCCCCCGGCTGGATCTCCAGCGTGATGTCCTGAAGGACATGGAGCTTGCCGAACCACTTGTTGACCTGCCTGAACGCGATCGCGGGCTCGCCCACCGTTCTCACCCGGCCCCGCCGCCCAGGAGCAGGCGGCGGATCTTCTCCGCATCCCCGATCAAGCCCGCCAGCCGGCCCAGGGAGGCGTCCACGGCCTTGGCGAGCGCGTCGGGCCCGCCGAACCGCGCCAGCGTCTCGGGGGGAACGAACTTGAAGAGCAGGCTCGAGGTCCCGGGCGGCAGGCCCGCGAAGTGGACGGTGAGAATCCCGTGGTCCTCGAGGAGCAGCATGGCGAGCGCCGCCGTGGCCTCGATGGGAACGATGGACGGGCGACTCAGCCCGGCCCGCTCCAGGGCGAGCTCGAGGATGTCCTCGGCCCTGAGCTGAGCCGTCACCGGGGTCTCGTACAGGCGGCGCCCGAGCACCCCCCGCAGCGCCGCCGCGACCTGCTTGGTAGCGTTCACCAGGTCCCGCACCCGTTCCGGCGTGTACCCCTCGAGCGAGCGCACGGCCGCCGGGTAGAGCATCGGGCGCGCCTCGAGACCGAACTCGAAGGCCCGGGCACGGATCTTCTCGACCAGGCCCCGCTCTCCGGCGAGCAGGCCGAGCCGAGGGCCGGAGGTTCCGTACTTATCGAGCCCGGTGGCGCCCACGTCAACGCCGAGCTCGAGCATCTTCGGTTGAGCGAAGACCGCCGGACCGACCCGCGCGCCCCCCGCGTCGTCCACGTACACGATCGCCCCCTTGGCGTGGGCGAGCCTGACGACCTCGCGGATGACTTCGAGCGGCAGGAGGTCGTAGGTGACGGCCAGCCGCGTCAGGGCGACCAGCGTGACCCGTCCCTCCCGCTCCAGCGCCGTCTGAAGCGAGTCCAGGGAGGACGTGTCCACGAAACGCGCCCCGACATGCGTGGCGGCCCGCACCAGCGTGGGATGGCTGTAGGAGGGAGAGACACCAACGACGACATCTCCGTCCTTGACGAGGGCCAGGTGGGTGGCGATGGTGGCGGCGGTGAGCCGGTTGAAAAGCATGACGTCGTGGACCCGGGACGACCCCCCCAGGTGCTCCAGAGTGAGGTCCCGGAGCCGCTCCTGGTAAAGCGCGGGGGCTATCTCGTCATCCGCGAAGGGGAGCTCTCGGGCCTCCAGAGGCAGGGAGCGCTCGAGGCCCGAGAAGTTGAAGACCGACTCGGGGCCGTCCTTCTGAATGCGCCGCTCGATGATCCGCCAGGCGCGCCCGAGCTTTGCGATATCGTCTTCCGTGCTGGTCAGGATCCGGCCACGCGCGTAGGGGAGCCCGACTGCCAGGGGATTGCCGAAGCGGTCTGCGTCCATGGCGGCCGGCTCCTTCATTCGATGACGATCAGGACGTCGCCGGGGTTGACCGCCTGCCCGACCTGGACGCGGACCTCGCGCACCATCCCGGCGGTCGTCGCCCTGAACTCGTTCTCCATCTTCATGGCTTCCATGACGAGGAGCCCGTCGCCCGGCTTCACCGCCTGCCCCACCGTCACCTCCACGCCCACGATCTTGCCGGGCATGGGCGCCGTGAGCACCTGGCCGCCGTGACCGGCCTCGGCGCCCCCGCGCGTCCGGATGATGTGGCGCGTCTCCTCTTCCACGCGGATCCGGTAGGATTCCCCGTCCACGTCCACCAGGAACCAGCCGTCCTCCTCCTTGACGTCCGCCACGTAGGAGATCCCGCCGATCAGGAGGGAGTAGATCCCCTGGGCGGGCAGCCGCGCGTCCACCTCCACGACCTCCTCGCCGATCGTGACGCGGAAGCGGCCATCCGCCTCGGTCACCTCCACCAACTGGGTCCGATCGCCGAGAGTGGCCGCAAACCGCACGGGTTATCTCGGCCTGCTCCAGCCGGGACGGGCGGACATTTTCCACGCGCTCAGCCGGGAGGAGGCCGGCGGCAGCGTCGCCTTCCCCGCGCGCGCATAGGCGGCCAGCGCCGCCGCGATCAGCGCCACGGTCCGGTGCCGCCCCTCCGCCTCCGGCCTCTCGGCCCGCAACATCCCGTCCAGGAAATGCGTGGACATCCGGCCGGCGACGAAATCCCCATGGGCCATGATGTGCCGGTGCAGGGGGATCGTCGTGCGCACGCCCACCACCTTGTACTCGGCCAGGGCGCGGGCCATCCGCGCGATCGCCGCTGCCCGGTCGGGCCCCCAGACGATCAGCTTCGAGATGAGCGAATCGTAGAAGATCGGAACCGCGGCCCCCTCGTAGACCCCCGAATCGTCACGCACCCACGGCCCTGCCGGCGTGCGCAGACCGATGATCGTGCCCGGAGACGGCATGAAGTTCCGGTACGGATCTTCGGCGTAGATCCGGCACTCGATCGCCCAGCCGGTCCACGTGACGTCGCTCTGGCCGTAGCCGAGCTTCTCGCCCGCCGCGAGCCGGATTTGCTCCTTGACCAGATCGCGCCCGGTGACGAGCTCGGTGACCGGGTGCTCCACCTGGAGGCGCGTGTTCATCTCCAGGAAGTAGAAGTTCTTCTCAGGGTCCACCAGGAACTCCACGGTCCCCGCGTTGACGTAGCCGACCGCAGCCACCAGGCGGCACGCGGCCTCGCCCATCCGCTTCCGCATCGCGTCGTCGACGAGCGGCGACGGGCACTCTTCGACCAGCTTCTGGTGGCGCCGCTGGATCGAGCATTCGCGCTCCCCGAGGTGGACCGTCGTCCCGTGGGAATCGGCGAGGACCTGGACCTCGATGTGACGCGGCTCCTCCACGTACTTCTCGACGTACACCGAGGAATCGCCGAAGGCCGAGCCCGCCTCCGAGCGCGCCATCCGGAGGGCCCCCGCCAGCGCGCCCTCGCTCCGGACGAGCCTCATCCCCTTCCCTCCACCCCCCATGGCGGCCTTGAGCATGACGGGGTAGCCGATCTCGCGCGCCGCGCGCACCGCCTCGTCCTCGCTCCCGACAGACTCGGTCGTCCCCGGCACCATCGGCACGTTCTTGGCCAGGGCGGCCCGGCGCGCCGCCGTCTTGTCGCCCATGGTGCTGATGGCGTGAGGAGACGGTCCAATGAACACGAGACCCGCCTTTATGCACGCCTCGGCGAAGGCCGCGTTCTCCGCCAGAAAGCCGTAGCCGGGATGGACAGCCTCGGCCCCCGAGGCCTTGGCGGTCCGGATGATCTTCTCGATGGCGAGATAGCTCTCGGCCGCCGGCGGCGGGCCCAGGAGGTAGGCCTCGTCGGCCATCAAGACGTGGAGCGCCTCGCGGTCGGCGTCGGAGAAGACGGCCACGGAGGTGATGCCGAGCTCCCGGCAGGCGCGGATGATCCGGACGGCGATCTCCCCGCGGTTGGCGATCAGAATCTTGCGGAAGGGGGTCTTCACGGCGCACCGATGATACCAGACTAGGGCTCAGCGAAAAAGGCCGGGAGCGGCTAGCTTAGCTCGCTCGCCGCCGGAGCAGCTCGGCGTAACCCTGGAAGTCGCGCCAGCCGTCCGGGCCGAAGTTGCCCGAGACGGGACGGCTGACGGCCGTCAGGTCGGCGAGGAGGCGCTCCGACATCATCCCGGATGCTTCGCCTCCCGACCGGTCGGCCAGTTTCGAGCGGTGATACTCCCGCACCTCGGGGGGGAGCGGGATCTCGCCGGGGGCCAGGTAGCGCACGGCGCCGAAGCGGTCGCGCCCGGGGAGGGCTTTCCCCGCGTTGAAGCGGCTCGGCGACCAGGGCACGTCGATGACCCCCGCCTCCACCGCGCGGATGGCACCCAGCGCCCAGTCGCCATCGCCGAGGTCCAGGGTGCGGTCCAGGATCGCCCGGGCCTCGGCGGCAACCATGGCCTCCTCGGTCTCCACCTCGGGATCGAGAGGCAGCCGCCACTGTTCGAGCATCCGGAGGACCTGCTGGGTCAGGCGCACTCCCGCGGCGTTGACCTCCGGGCTCGGGATGCCGAGGGCCTCATGCGCGCTCTTGGTGATCACCTGCGTGACCCCGGCGGTGCCGGCGATGACGGCGCCCAGCGCGATGACCCCCGCCGCCTGGGCCTCGTCCTGGGGGAAGTTGGCCATCCACTGGTGCGACGCGATGGTCAGGGTGGTCGCGCCGAACCCGAACCGCCCGAGGTACTCGCGGCAGACGCGCTCGAGCGCCCCCAGGGCCGCCACGTCCTGGGCGAGACAGAGCGCCTGGCCCAGCCCGACGCTGTAGTGCGGCAGCCCCTGCCCGGCGCCGAGCCGGGCCTCGATCACCGCGATGGCCACCCCGAGCCCCGGCGGGATCAGCGTGCCGGTGAGGAACCCCGGCTGCTCGCGATGGATGGGAACGCCCTGCTCCCAGTAGTGGGCGCAGAGACGGTCCAGGTACTGGTAGTTCCGGATCCCCTCGGCGATCGGCAGCTCCTTCGTATAAGAGAGCGTGTAGGAGATCCCGCCGCCGAGAAAGCCGGTGGCCCCGCCGGCCAGGCCGACCTCGGCGGTGAGGCACGGCCTGGATGTCCCCGAGAGGACCATCGTCGGTTTCTCCACGGCCTCGGTGACCCGGCGGACGGCCTTCACGCCGTGGTTCACCAGGGGGAGCCCGTTCAGCAGAGACCGGCCGGCGCTGACGCTTTCCGCCAGCCCCTTCTCGGCCTCGGCGAAGCGCTCGTTCCGCGTGTAGCTGTCGGTGGTGAGGGGGAGGAGGTCGGCCCCGCCCTGGTCCTGGAGGCACCTGAGCAGCGCGATCTGCTCCTCCACCGTCGCGAACCCGCCCCGCGGCTGGGCCAGGGTGATCCCCTCCGACTTGGCCCGGAGGACGGTCAGGGCGAAGTTCCGGTGCCTCGGAACCCCCTGCTGGTAGGCGACCGCTTCGTCGAGGTCCACCTCCTGCCCCGTCGGCCAGCGGGCCAGGACCTCCTTCCGCATCCGGAGAAACTCGTCCCACTGCCAGCGGCTCTGCCTGACGTCAGCGGCCATGGCCCGTTCCCTCGTCCATGGGACGACAATAGCGTTTGAGCATGCGCACGGCCAGCTTCGCATCCAGCTCGCCGAGGAGGCCGAACGCGAACATCGTGTACGCGGAGTCGATGTAGAGCCTCGGGTCGACCGGCCGGAGAGAAGCCTGCTCCGCGGGGTCGTAGCACGCCTGCCGGAGGATCGCCTCCCGGCGCGGCGAGAACACCAGGGGGCCGCCGGTTCCCAGGATGACGCTCACTCCGCGGAGATCCTTCCCGCGCACCACGGAGATGGGGCCCTGCGCCGAATAGAACACCTCGACGGAACCGGCGTGACGGCGCATCGCCTGGCCGACCGCGACGGTCGCCAGGGCGGCATCGACCGCCGCCTCCTCGGCCGTCTGCGGAGTGGTCGCCACGTCGCGCGCGAAGCGCTCGGCGATGGCTCGAAAGGCGTGGGGGGCGCCTCCCATGGCCTCCACGACGTTCCAGAGGTTGTAGCGCACCCCGAGGTCGCCCTCCACGGTGCGCTTGGCGTAGGGCTCCTGGAGCCCCTTCACCACGACGCCGGCGTCCGTCGGGGCGCCGCGGGCCACCGAGTGGACGTCCGTGGTGGCCCCCCCCACGTCCAGGACCACCAGCTCACCGAGCCCCGGCTCCCCGGGGCAGCCGTCGGCCAGCAGGACGGCGGCGTTGAGCACCGCATTGGGGGTGGGCATCACGATCCCCTCCACAAAGCGCTCGGCCGCCTGGAGCCCCTTGGCCTTCACGATGTGGGAGATGAAGATCTCGCGGATCCGCTCCCGGACAGGCTCCACGCTGAGCCGGCCGAACTCCGGCATCACGTTGTCCGCCACCACCGGCTCCTTGCCCCCGGCGCGGAGGATCGCCGCCGCCTCGTCGGCCACCACGCGGTTTCCCGCGACGATGAGGGGCGCGGCGAGGTCCAGCTCGGCCAGCCCGCGGGCGTTGTGGAGGATGACCTCCTCGTTGCCTCCGTCGGTGCCGCCGGCCAGCAGGATCAGATCGGGACCGAGGTCCTTGATCCGGGCCAGGTCCGACGCGGGCAGCTTGTAGGAGAAGGTCCCCACGACCTTCGCCCCCGCGCCGAGGGCCGCCAGGCGCGCGGCCTCGGAGGTGAGCTCGGGCACGAGCCCGACGGTCACCATTCGAAGGCCGCCGGCCGCGCTGCTGCAGGCCAGCTTGCGGGCGTACGTGGCCCCGGTGCCGACCTCGCGCTCGAGGGCGCGGAGGGCGGCGCCGAGCCCTTCCGTGATGTCGGTTGCCACGGTCGTGGGAGCCTGGACGCGCGCCCGGATGGTCTCGGTCGCGGGATCCACGGCCACGACCTTGGTGAAGGTGCTGCCGAAGTCGATGAACAGCCAGAGATCCCGGTCACCCATCTCGGGCCGGCCCTCCCAGATCCCGGCGGAGCTCGTCGATCACCCGGCGCAGATCGACTCCCGGCGGATACGCCCGGTTGAAGCCCATCGCCAGGAAGCGCCGCTCCACCTCATCCCACTCCTGCTTCCCCACCACCAGGTTTCCCCCCACCACCAGGTGGATCCGCCCCAGGCCGGCCTCCTCGAACTTGTCGCGCAGGCCCTGGCAGTCCAGCTCCCCCTGGCCATAGAGCGAAGAGACGAGGATCGCGGCGGCGTCGGTCTCCACGGCCGCTTTGACGAACTCTTCCTGCGACACCATGATCCCGAGGGGCACGACCTTGAACCCGGCCTCCTCCAGGGCCATCTGGAGGATGCGGTTCCCCACGATGTGGCAGTCGGCGCCGATGACCCCGGTCACCACCGTCCGGGTCTCCGCCCTCCGCCGAGCCCTCATGGCTGGGCCCTACACGGCCCGTGGGCCGGGAATGTTCACGTAGTAACGGATGGGCTCGCCCCCGAGGGCCCGCCGGATGTCCTCCAGGTTCATGGCGGCCTTGCGCGCCGTCGATTCCACGGTGCCGCCGGCGTAGTGGGGAGTGCGGATCACGTTGGGGAGCGAGCCGAGAGGGTCGTCGGCAGAGGCGGGCTCGGCCTCGTAGACGTCGGTGGCCGCCCCGGCGATCCACCTCTCCGACAGAGCCCGGTGGAGCGCCTTGGCGTCCACCAGGGGAGCCCGGGCCACGTTGATCAGGAATGCCGTGGGCTTCATCGATCTCAGCTCGGCCTCTCCGATCATCCCCACCGTCTCGGGCGTCTGGGGCGCGTGGAGGAGGACGAAGTCCGACTCCGCGAGGAGCGTGGCCAGATCCGTGAGCGTCACCGGGACATCCACTGCCGTCTTGGCGTAGGGATCATACGCCAGCAGGCGCATGCCGAAGGCGCCGAGGCGCCAGGCCGTCTCTCGGCCGATGGCCCCCAGGCCCACGATCCCCGCAGTCTTCCCCCAGAGCTCCATCACGTGGCCGTAGTACTGGAAGCGCTCCCACTTCCCCTCCGCCATGGAGCACTGGGCGGGAATGAGCCGCTTGGCGAGCGCGATCGCCAGGCCCACGGTGAACTCCGCCACCGAGACGGCGTTGGCGCCGAGGGGCGCGTGGAGGGGAATGCCGGCCCGCGTGGCGGCGGGGATGTCGATGTTCTCGAAGCCGATCCCGTCCCGGCAGAGGAGCCGAAGGCGCCGGGCGCCCTCGATCACGGCCGCCGGGACCCTGGTGATATTCTTGAAGATGAGGACATCGGCCTCCGTCACCCGGTCGACAAGAGCGTCCGGGTCGCGGTACAAGCGCTCGTCGATCTCCAGCTTCCCCAGGCCCTCCCGGCGGATCGCGTCCACCAGAGAGGGATTGACCTTCTCGGAGATGAGCAGGATCGGGGCTCTCATGCCA
>JACPSW010000083.1 GCA_016193045.1 Candidatus Rokuibacteriota bacterium
CGACCTCCTCTTCATCCTCCTGATCCTGGTGGCCTTCACGGGCTTCGTCCTCGCGTACCGGGGGGCGGGCCGGGGGTGGCTGCTCCTCGTCTACGCGGCCCTGGGTCTGGCGGTGCTCGCCAAGGACATTCTGGGCGCCGTGGGGCCCGCGGCAGCAAGCGCGATCTTTTTTCTTCTGACGCGAGAGCGGCAGGTGCGCGCCCAGTGGCTTCCCTGGGCCGGCCTCGCCCTGTTTCTCATCATCGCCGTGCCCTGGTACCTGACCGTGGAACTCCAGAACCGCGGATTCCTCTGGTACACCGTCGTGGATAACCACCTCCTCAACTTCACCCGGCAGCGGCTCTTTCCCGACGAGGACATCCCGCTGACGCCCCAGGAATTTCTCGGGGTGACGGCCATCGGATTTTTCCCGTGGAGCCTCATGGTGCCGTGGGCGGTGGCGCGGGCGCTCCGGCGCCCCTGGGACACGGTGGAAGCGCGCATCTGGCTGCTGCTGGGGCTCTGGAGCGTCCTCGTCGTGGGCTTCTTCACGCTCTCCCCCGTCAAGTTCCCGCACTACGCGCTGCCGGCCTTCCCGGCCCTGGCGCTCCTGGTCGCCAAGCTCTGGGAGGACGTCCTGGATCGGGCGCCGGGCGCCCCCTCGGCGCGAACGCTGCTGATCCTGCCGATGATCGTCCTGGCGGGCCTCGCCGCCGTCGGGTTCGTCGCGTGGCGCGGAGAGGTGCGGCTGCCCTCGGGAACGCTCTCGCTGGTGGACGTCGCCACGCGGAACCTCGAGGCAAAAGGGCAGAGCGCCCCGTTTCCGTCCTATGGCCAGCTCCAGCCGCTCTTCGGGACACTGACGCTGATCTTCGGAGCGGGGGCGCTGGGCCTCGCGGTGGCGGTCTGGCGGAGGCTCCCCCGCGTCGGCCTGGGCGTGCTCCTAGCGGTCATGCTGGCCTTCCTTCCGGTGACCGTGGAGGGGCTCGCGCTCTTTTCGAAGAGCCGGTCGGTCAAGGCGATGGCCGAGGCGGTGCTGGTCCGCGCGGGGGCGGGGGACGTCGTGGTTCACGAGGGTCCCCTGGAGAACAGCGGGTCGCTTCTTCTCTACCTCGGGCGGCCGGTGAAGGTGGTAGACGGCATACAGTCCACCCTGGCCTTCGGCGCCACGTTCCCGGAGGCGCGCGAGGTGTTCTGGAACCGGGAGCGGCTCCGTGAGCGCTGGGGCGGCCAGGAGCGGCTCTTCCTCGTCACGGTGGTGAAACCCGGGAGGAGCGTCGTCCGCGACCTCGACCCGGCGAGCGTGCACCTGCTCCTGCAGAGTGGTGGCCGCTGGCTTTACTCCAACAGGCCTTAGCCTGCATTATTCACGAACCATGGTCGAGTGTAGCGGGCGGGTGGCGCAGGGCGCAGCCCCCACGGGGCCGCGCGCAGTGGGCCCCCCTCGTCCCGTCCGCCGCGCGTAGCGCGGCGTTCGGGCGAGTGGGTGGCGAAGCCGGACCCGTGGGGGCTGCGCCCTGCGACAGGCCCCGCCCGGTCGCGCCATCGCCGTTCGTGAATAATGCGCGCTAGGTCTGCTATTCTCTTGGCGTGACGGGCTCTCCCTATCGTCTCAAGGCGGATCCGTACAGCAGCCATTCGGTGATCCTCCGCCACGTGCCGGCGGGGCCGGGGAAGAAGGCGCTCGACGTGGGCGCCGCCGGGGGGTACCTGGCCGAGATCCTGACGGGGCGCGGCTTCGAGGTGACCTGCCTGGAGCGCGACCCGGGGCTCGCGGCCGCCGCCGCCGGGAAGTGCCGCCGCGTCCTCGTCGCCGATCTGGAGCGCGACCTGCCGCCGCTCGACGGCCCCTTCGATGTCATCGTGTGCGGGGACGTCCTGGAGCACCTGAGCGATCCCGGGCGGATCCTCGCCGCCCTCGCGCACCATCTCGCCGGGGACGGCTGCATCATCGTCTCCGTGCCGAACGTCGCCCATCTCTGGGTCCGCTTCCAGCTCCTCCTCGGGCGCTTCGACTACGCCGATCGCGGGATCCTCGACCGGACCCACCTGCGCTTCTTCACGCGCAAGAGCCTCCTCCGGCTCCTGGCCGAGTCCAAGCTCGCCGTGGTCGCGCTGGTCCCGACGCCCGTGCCGCTCCCCCTGCTGGTGCCGGAGCGGCTCCACGGAGCCTGGCTCCGGGCCCTCCATGCCCTCAACGCCCTCACGGCGCGCTGCTGGAAGAGTCTCTTCGCCTATCAGTTCGTCGCGGTCGCGCGGCGGGGGAGCGCGCCGTGACGCCGAAGGTCGTGGTGGTCATGCCCGCCTACAACGCCGGGCGCACCCTTCGGATGACGTACGAGCAGTTGCCGAAGGACTCGGTCAACCTGGTCATCCTGGTGGACGACGGCTCCACCGACCAGACCCTCGAGGTCGCGCGCGAGCTCAAGCTGGAGATCTTCGTCCACGACCGGAACTACGGCTACGGGGCGAACCAGAAGACCTGCTACGCGGAGGCGCTCAAGGCCGGCGCGGACATCGTCGTCATGGTCCACCCGGACTACCAGTACGACCCGACCCTGCTCCCCCAGATCATCGAGCCGATCGTGAAAGGCGACGCCGACCTCGTGCTGGGATCGCGGCTCATGGGAGGCTCGGCGGTCCGCCAGGGGATGCCCTGGTGGAAGTACCTGGGCAATCGCTCGCTGACCTGGCTGGAGAACCTGGTGTTCGGCCTCTCCCTCTCCGAGTTCCACACCGGGTACCGGGCGTTCCGCCGCGAGGTGCTCGACACGGTCAACTACGCCATGAACTCGGACGGGTTCGTCTTCGACCAGCAGATCATCGCCCAGGTGGTGGCCGCGCGGTTCCGGATCGCCGAGATCGCGGTGCCTGTCCGTTACTTCCCCGAGGCCTCGTCGGCGAGCTTCGTGGATTCGGTGGGCTACGGGCTCCGGATCCTTCTGCTCCTCGCCCGCTTTGCGCTCTACCGATCGGGGCTCTACCGCTCCCGCCGATTCCAGAGCCTGAGCGCCCGCTACTCGCGCCTCGCCCCGGGGGACGACCGACCGCAGTGATCCGCGTCCTCGACGTCCTGGCGCTCGTCCTGGCGGCCCTCGTCGTCTCCGATCTCCTCCTCTGGTGGTGGCGCCCCGAGGAGACCTTCCTCGTCCTGCTGCTCGTCGTCGCCGTGCGCGCGCTCCTGCGCCCCTACGCCCTGCCGGCGTGGAGCCCGGGCCGCGTCGTCGCCGCCGGGGTGGCCGCCTACGCCGTGGTCTTCTCCTTCATCGCCGTGACCCGCCATTGGGCCTTCCGTACCCACGCCCTCGATCTCGGCTACTACGTCCAGGTTCTCTGGAGCATGAGCCGGGGGCTCGGCCCCTACGTGAGCCTCCCCGAGATGCACGCCTGGGGCGATCACTTCTCGCCCACGCTCTATCTCCTGGTCCCGCTCCTCGCCCTCTTCCCCGGCGCGGTCGTTCTCCTGATCGCTCAGTCGGTGGCGTTCGCCCTGGGGGCGATTCCCCTCTTCGCCCTGGCCCGACGCCGCCTCGGCAGCGACCGCCCTGCGGCCGCCTTCACCCTCCTCTACCTGCTGAGCCCGACGCTTCACGGGATCAACATCCGGGACTTCCACATCGCGGCCTTCGCGATTCCCCTCCTGCTCGCGGCGGTGTACTGCTTCGAGAGCGGGCGGATGGGCTGGTTCCTGGTCGCCGTGGTTCTCACCCTCGGGTGCCGGGAGGATGCGGCGCTGGCGGTGATCGGCCTGGGGCTCTGGATCGCGCTCGGGCGGCGCCGCTGGGGCTGGGGGCTCGGGCTGGCAGCGGGGAGCCTCGCGCTCCTGTTCTTCGACATCCGGGTCCTCATGCCCTATTTCCGCGGCGAGCCCTATCCCCACCTCTATCGCTACGCCCATCTGGGGAAGTCGCTGGGAGAGATCCTCCTCAACATGGTCCTGCACCCCCTGAGGACCCTGGGCTTCATGTGGAGCGTCGAGAAGCTTCTCTACCTGCTGGCCCTGCTCGCCCCCCTGGGGTTCCTGCCGCTGCTGGCGCCGTGGGAGCTCATCCCCGCCCTGCCGGCGCTCGTCCACAACCTCGTCAGCCGGGACCCGGTGCTCTTCTCCCACCGCACCCAGTACAACTCGTTCGTGCTTCCGTTCCTGGTGCTGGCGGCGGTCTCGGGCTACGCGCGGCTGTCCCCGCACCTGTCGCTTGCCCGCCGCCCGGCGCGGGGGCTCGTCCTGGGCCTGGCCCTCCTCGCGAGCCTGGCGCTGACTTCCCGCACGCTGAACGATCTCGCCGTCAGGCAGTGGTGGGGCGGCGCGCGCCAGCGGGCGGCTTACGCGGTGCTGGCGACCGTTCCGCCACAAGCGTCGGTCTCGGCCTGGGAGCGGTTCGTGGCCCACCTGGCCACGCGCCCGAAGGTGTTCGTCTTTCCCGTCGGGATCGAGCAGAGCGAGTACGTGCTGCTCGACGCCACGACCGTCCCGGGTCGGGATCCAAACCTCGGCCTGGACCGCCGGGGGAGAGAGGTCACGCTCCGCGTGGCAGGCCGGGACGGCCCCGCGCAGTACCGGTACGAAGTGGTTCACGAGGCGGAAGGATACCTGCTGCTGCGCCGCTCGCCGGGCTGAGGGGGCGCCCTCAGGCGGCGAGGAAGGCGGTGCGACAGAAGACGGGATAGACCTTGGCGACGGCCTCGCGGATCGGGCCGCGGAGCGCGGCCAGGTCCTCGTCCGTCGGAGGCGGCGTGACGGCCCCTTCGCGCTGAGCTACCAGGGGGAATCCGGTCGCCTGCTGGACCTGCTCGCGCGAGACTCCGGGGTGAACGGATTCGAGCTCCAGCCGCTTCGTCTCGCTGTTGAAGGCGAGCACCGCGAGCGGCGTCACCACCTTCCAGGGGCCGCCGGGGCGGATGACCCGCGGCGGGCTCGAGCCCGGGCTCGTCACGCAGTCCACCCGTTCGACGAACGTCCGCCGCGTGTGGTCGCCGCGGAAGAGGATCACGCGGCGGATGAGGTAGTAGAGCATGGCCGAACCGGCGCCGCCTGGCAAGCGGATGGCCGGATGGTCGTGGTCGCCGATCGCGATCAGGTTCAGGTTGCCGAACTGGTCGATCTGGCCTCCCGAGAGGAAGAACAGGTCGAACTTCCCCCGCTGGGCGAAGTCGTAGAACTCCTTGGAGCCGTTGTGGAAGGGCCAGTAGTCCTCGTGGTTGATGATGATCACGGTGGCTCGCGGCGCGAGGCGGGCGCGCGCGAGGAGCACACCGGCGGCCGGAATGGGGGAGAGGGTGCCGACGGCCACGGTCTCGCCGTCCCGCACCTCGCGGGCGATGACCGCGGCCATGAACTCCTCGGGCGTATACGTCACGCGAGGCCGCCGAGGCCGACCTCGGCGAGGTACGCCGCGTGGTCCTTCGGGTCGAAGACGTAGCGCTGGAGATAATCGCGGAACGTGGTGTCGCTGCGGGCCAGCCTGAGATACTCCTCGAGGTGGGCCGCGTCGATGCCGTAGCGCCCGCGGCAGGCGGTCGGGTGCGCCCCGCCCCAGATAGGCACGAGCGCGGTCACGTAGATCGCCGACAGCCTGACGCCGTACGGCGCGCGGCGGAGCGCGTCGGGGTCCACGATCTCCTCGGTCGAGGCCACCACGACGCGGGAGGCCTGGGCCAGCAGGAAGTCGTCCTCCTTCTCATCGACGAGCAGGTTCCCCTCGGCGTCGGCCTGGAGCGCGTGGATCAGCGAGACGTCGGGGACGATGGCGGGGACGAGGAGGACATCCTTTCCCGAGTACGGGTCCGCGATCACTTTGAACTCCGGCCGGAGCTTCTCGTAGTCGGAGCCGATGTGGCCCGGCACCGGCAGGAACGGCAGCCCCGAGGCTCCAGCCTGGAGCCCGGCGAGGAGCCCGGGTCAGGTGTGGTCGAGGCAGCGGACGCGGCCGGCCTCGGCGGATCGGCGGAAGTTAGGGGCGGGCCCGTATTCGTTGAAGATGATCTGGGCGAACTCCACGGACGCCGCGCAGCCGGCGCCGATCAGCAGGTCGAACGGGACCCCGCCGGTGGAGGAGGCGACGAGGCGGAGGTCGCGGGCCCCGCTCCGGATCACTTCGCGGACGAGCGCCATCGGCGCCGCCAGCATGGGGCCGCCCCCGATGCCGACGGTCATGCCGCTCTGGATGTAGCGGCCGACCTCGCCGAGCCCGATCAGCTTCGTCATCGCCGTGGGGTCAGGTCTTGCAATAACACATTCCCAGTCACGCGCGCGTGTGTTGCATTGCAAGACCTGACCCCCTGATTGTCTCCTCCGCGGGCCGGGGGCGTCAAGGTCAGGCGACGTCGGTCTCGGGCGGGGACTCGGGGGAGAAGACGTGCGAGGCGTGGTGGTGGATCATGAGCCAGGCGTTGTCCTGGCGCTCGAAGAGATTGGTGGCGAGGAGCGAGGTCACCGAGATATTGCCGCCGACCTGAGACAGGATGTTCTCCGTGCAGGTCACCCACGCCAGGTTCCCCTCCACGTGGGCGGTGACGTCGCTGAGGCTGAAGCGGATCTCGACCGTGTTCTTGAAGATGGTCTCCCAGGAGGCTCGCACCGCCTCCCAGCCGACCAGGAGCCCCCACGCGGGGTGGATGCACCGGACGTGCTCGCCTTTGGCCCAGACCGCCTCCATCTCCTGGAGGTCCAGCCCCTCGAACGCGCGGTAGAAGCGCGCGTTGGCCTCCTCGACCTCAGCGATGTCGTCGTCGAGGCTCACGGGCGTCCTCGGGACACGCGATGACGAGGGTGTCTCCCTGGCGGGCGACGGGAAGCGGTGTGAGCGCGGCCCCGGGGCAGGGGCCGGCGACGCAGAGACCCGTGTCCGGGAGGTACACCGCGCCGTGGGTGGCGCAGATGAGGTGCCGGCCGTCCTCGGCGAAGAACTCGTTCGGCCACCAGTCCAGCGTCGTGCCCGCGTGCGCGCAGCGGTTCACGTAGGCGAAGAAGCGGCCGTCGTGGTTGACGACGAAGCCCTCCACGTCCCGATCGCCGCAGCGGAGGCGGAAGCTGGCCGCCTGGCCCGGGACGAGACGGGAAGCGGGGCAGGTCCAGCTGGATCCGGGTGGGCTCTCGTCCACGGCGTCCTCCTCCCGAGTGTGAGCGATGATATCATAGACCGGTCATGCTGGCCGTCGAGGTGCGCGATCTCGCGAAGACATTCCGGAGCGGCTGGTTCCCGCGCCGGCTGACCCGCGCTCTCCGCGGCGTCAACCTCTCCATTCCGCGGGGCGTGATCTTCGGCCTCCTCGGCCCCAACGGGGCGGGGAAGACGACTCTGCTGTCGATCCTGGCGACGCTGCTGCTGCCCGACGCCGGGGAGGCCAAGGTCCTCGGCCACGACGTGGTGCGGGAGGCCCGGGCCATTCGCCCGCGGCTCAACATGGCCAGCGGCAACTCCAGCTTCATCTGGAGCCTCCGGGCGCCGGAGATCCTCGCCTTCTACGGCCGCCTCTACGGGCTCCACGGCAAGGCCCTGGCGCGGAAGGTGGACGAGCTGGTCGCCCTCTGCGAACTGGAGGCGCATCGCAAGGTGCCCTACACCGAGCTCTCGACCGGGCTCAAGCAGCGCCTGGCGCTGGCCAAGTCGCTAGTAAACGATCCGGAGCTGCTGTTTCTCGACGAGCCCACGCTCGGTCTCGATCCCGACATCTCGGTGCGGATGCGGGCCCAGATCGCCGGGCTGCGCCGGGAGCGCGGGACGACCATCCTGCTGACGACCCATTACATGCGCGAGGCGGAGGAGCTCTGCGACGAGATCGCCTTCATCAAGAACGGCGAGATCCCCGCGCGCGGGACGGCCGACGCCCTCAAGCGGCAGATCAAGATCGGTGACGTGATCTCCCTCCGCCTGGACCCGGCCTCGGGCGAGGGCCTGACAGGGTTGCCCGGCGTCCTGCGCTGCGTGTTCCAGGACGGGCGGGTGGAGTGCACGGTGGATTCGGCCGACAAGCGGCTTCCGGAGATCCTGCGCTGGCTCCACGAGCAGGCCATCGTGATCCGCGATGTGGACGTGCACGAGCCCGACCTGGAGGAGGTGTTCGTTGAGCTGGCGAAGTGAACTGGGACGGGTGTACGCCTTCGCCAAGCGTAACTTATTGATGGCGGCGCGGAACGTCTTCTTCGTCTTCGAGCTCGCCTTCTGGCCGTCGGTCGGCGTGCTCTCCATCGGGCTGATGACGCGCTTCCTGGAGCTGACGCCGGAGATGACGGCGTTCCTCCTGATCGGGACCATGGCCCTTTCGACCATCCAGGTCTGCCAGCTCGATGTTTCCTACGCGCTCCTCTTCGACGTCTGGTCGAAGTCCGTCAAGCACCAGTTCCTGGCCCCGATGGAGATCCGCCACATGGCGTTCGGGTCGTGGCTGGTGGGGATCGGGCGGGGGCTCACGGTGTTCGGGCTCCAGGCGCTCCTCTCCTGGTGGGCATTCAACTTCGACTTCTTCCAGGCGGGGATCCCTGCACTGGCGGCGTTCCTCCTCGGTTGCTTCCTCACGTCAGCCATCGTAGGACTCCTGGTCTGCTCGCTGGTGCTGCTCTTCGGCACGCGGGCGGAGGTCTCGGCGTGGGCGACGGTGAACCTCGTGATGGTCTTCTGCGGCATCTACTACCCGGTGTCCATCCTGCCGGAGCCGGTGACCGTCCTGGCCGCAGCCTTCCCGCTCACCTACGTCCTGGACGCGTTCCGCTCCCACTACGGGTTTGCCTCGGCGTTCAGCTATCCGGTCCTCACGGGTTTCCTTCTCTCCGCCCTGTACCTGGCGCTGGCTCACCGGGTCCTGGCCGCCGCCGTCACCCGCTGCCGGCGCACCGGCCTCCTCCTGAAGCTCTCGGAGTAGCGGCGATGCGGAGCCCGTGGGCCCGGGAATATGTCCGGCGGCCCAAGGATTATATCTGGGGGACGGAGCCGTCTTCACTCGCCCTGGAGGTGAGCGACCTGCTGCCCCCGGGGGCGCGGGTGCTCGACCTGGGGTGCGGGGAGGGGCGGGACAGCGTGTTCTTCGCCTCCCGCGGCTTCGAGGTGACCGGGGTGGAGGTGTCGCTGGCGGGGCTCCGCAAGGC
>JACPSW010000084.1 GCA_016193045.1 Candidatus Rokuibacteriota bacterium
AACTGCGCCGCGGGGACCGCGCGGTCCACCAGGCCGATCCGCTCCGCCTCCTTCGCCCCGATCACCTCGCCCGTCAGCAGCAGCTGAAGCGTGCGCGCGAGCCCGATTCGGACCGGGTAGTGAACAGCCGCGATGGGAGGAAAGACCCCGACCTTGATCTCGGGCTGGCCGAAGGTGGCGGTCTCGCTGGCGATGACGAAATCGCAGAATGTCGCCAGCTCTGACCCGCCTCCGAGGGCGGCGCCCTGGACCGCGGCCACCGTGGGACAGGGGAGCGCGCGGAGGAGGTGGAAGATCCGGTGGAACGCCTCCAGCATCGGCTTCACCCGGTCGCCCAGGTGATCCTCCACCGCGACGCCGGCCGAGAAGGCCTTCCCCTCGGCGGCCAGCACCAGCGCGCGGACCTCCAAGAGGGACTGAACGCGCTCCAGCGCGCCGTTCAGCTCCTCCATCATGTCGATGGTGAGGATGTTGAGTGGGGGGCGCGCCAGGACCAGGCGCGCCACTCCCTCGGCGACTCCAAGCCGGAGAAACCGGTACTCAACCATCAGCCGGTGACCTCGCGCTCGAGCTGGATCATCGGGCCGTGCTTGAAGCCGAGCTTCATGAAGAACTCGCGGATGTCGGCCTGGGCCAGATCGATCAGGGTGAAGACCTTCTCCACGGCCCGGAGCTCCTGCGCCGAGTGCACGAACTGCTCGACCAGGGCCTGTCCCACGCCGCGCCCCCGGTACGGCGGATCCACGCCGATCAGGTCGATCCAGGCCGTGGGGCCGTGGATGCCGAACTCCGACTCGCTGGTCCAGCCGAAGAGGAACCCGACGATCCGCTGGTCCAGCTCGGCCACCAGCGACATCCACGGCGGCCGCAGGGTCGTGAGCTCAAAGCGCTTCTTCCAGTAGTCCTTGCGCGTCTGTCCCGTCAGGCGCTCGTCGATCCGGATCACCGGGTCCAGGTCGTCGGGCTCCAGCGCGCGCACCGAAACTTTCGTCCGGCTCATGACTGTTCTCCTGTCCTTCGAATAAGTTGTTGCCAGCGGCGGTCGACCTCGGCCTGGATCTCCGCCACGTCGGCGTCCGTGAGGTGGGCGTAGCGCTGCTGGGCGCGGAGGTACTCCGCCACCGGAATCCCCGCCGGCTCCCGCGTGAGCGTGTAGCGGAGGCCCTCCTCCACTTCGTAGAGGGGCCAGGCCCGCGACTCCACCGCCAGGCGCGCGAGGCGGAGCGAGCGGTCGTCGGGAATCCCCCAGCCCGGCACGCACGGCGACAGCACGTTGATGAAGCGCGTCCCGCGGATGGCCCGCGCCTTCTCCACCTTCCCGACGAGGTCGTCGGGATAGCCCGGGCACGCGGTGGCGGCGTAGGGGATCCGGTGGGCCGCCATGATCTCCATGATGTCCTTCTTCCGCGTTGCCTTGCCGCGGGGAGTCGAGGTCGTCCGGGCGCCCCAGGGGGTGGCCGAGCTCTTCTGGTTTCCCGTGTTCTGGTACGCCTCGTTGTCGAAGCAGACGTAGAGAATGTCCTCGTTGCGTTCGGCCGCGCCCGAGAGGGCCTGGATGCCGATGTCGTAAGTCCCGCCGTCGCCGGCCAGGCACGCCACCGTCACGTCCTCCCCCAGCGCCTTGTAGGCGCGGGCGAGCCCCGAGGCCGCGGCGGCGGTGGTCTCGAAGGCGGTCTGGAAAACCGGCACGCGCATCGAGGACAGCGGCATCGGCCCCGCCATCACCGCGATGCAGGAGGGCGGGACGACCACCACGCTCTTGGGGCCCAGCCCCTTGAGGACGAACCGCACCCCGAGCGCCACCGCGCAGCCGGGGCAGGAGGCGTGGCCCGAGAGGAAGTAGTCGGACTCGGGGAGCGCGTACGTCTTCACAGGTCTTCCTCCAGGATGGGCCCCGGCGGCGGCTCTTTCTTCTGCAGCGCGTGGCGCGCGATCTGGATCACCCGCTCGGGCGACACGTTGACCCCTCCGAGGCCGGCGATGAACGAGAAGACCGGGGGGCGGCTCCCGCTCTGCGCCCCGACGGCCGCCCGCACTTCCTGGCAGAAGATTCCGCCGCTGCCCACCGAGCAGTTCCGGTCGATGACCGCCACCTTTTCGGCGGCCCCGAGCGCGCGGACGACGTCCTCGGCAGGGAAGGGGCGGAAGAGGCGGAGCCTCACGAGGCCGACCGGGATTCCCTCCGCGCGCAGGCGATCCACCGCTTCGCGGCACGTGCCCGCGATCCCGCCGGCGGCCATGAGCAGGAGCTCGGCGTCCTCGGCGCGGTAGGCCTCCAGGCGCGAATACCCGCGGCCGGTCAGCTCGCCGTACAGACGCCCCGCCTCGTCCACTCTCTCCAGCGCCAGGGCCATCGCGGCCTGCATGGAGAGCCGGGTGGCCCGCCACTGGGCCGGGGAGACCGTCCCGCCGAAGCCGCGCGGCTCATTGACGTCGAGCCGCAAGGCGGGCGCGTAGGGAGGCAGGAAGGCGGCGACCAGCTCGGGGTCCGGGACCTCCACCGGCTCCAGCGTGTGCGAGATGTACATCGCCTCGATCACGACCATGGCCGGCAGCAGGACCGCCTCGGCGACGCGATAGGCCTGGAGCACGGTGTCCAGAACCTCCTGGGCCGATTCGCAGTAGAACTGGAGCCAGCCGGTGTCGCGCTGGGAGAGGCTGTCGGTCTGGTCGGCCCAGAACCCCCACGGCGAGCCGAGCGTCCGGTTCACGTTCACCATCACCACCGGCGCCCGCGCCCCCGCGGCGTAGTGGAGCATCTCGTGCATGAGGGCGAGCCCCTGGGAGGCAGTGGCGGTGAAGACGCGCGCTCCCGCCAGCGAGGCGGCGATGCAGGCCGCCATCGCCGAGTGCTCGGACTCCACCGTCATGAGATCGGCCGTCAGCTCTCCCCGGTCCTTCAGCTCGGCGAGCTTTTCGAGGACGGGGGTCTGCGGCGTGATCGGGTACACCGGGATCAGGTGGGGGCGCGCGCGCAAGGCGGCGTAGGCCACCGCGTGGTCCCCCGTGAGCAACATCCGAGTGTGCTGCGCGGCCACGGCGGTCAGCATGGCGACGCCTCCGGGCCAGCGGGTGACGCGGCGAGCGGGGCGCCCCACGGCGCGGAGCGGACCGCCTCACAA
>JACPSW010000112.1 GCA_016193045.1 Candidatus Rokuibacteriota bacterium
CTCCTCCACCTCTTGAGGGTAGAGGTTCCGGCCGGCCTTGATGATCACGTCTTTCTGCCGGCCGGTGATGAAGAGCTCCTCGTCGGCCCAGTAGCCGAGATCGCCGGAGTCCATCCAGCCGTCCCGAAGAGCGGCGCGCGTGGCCGCCGGGTTCTTGAAGTATCCCGCCGTGACCGAGGGCCCCCTGAACTCGATCCGCCCTTGCGCTCGTTCCGCCGCAAGCCGGCCCGTCGCATCCACGATGCGGACCTCGTGGCCGGACAGCGGCCGGCCGCAGGAGACGAAGCGGAGCGGACTCGGCTCCTCCGGCCGCGCCGGACGCGCGTCTCCGGAGCGCTGGAAAGGCTCGCGGGCGACGGCATCCACGCGGGGTGGGCGGCCGAGGGGCGGAACCGTCAACGCCACGGCCGACTCGGCCAGCCCGTAGACGGCGCACATCGCCTCGGGCCTGAAGCCGTGGGGGGCGAACCGGCGCGTGAAGCGCTCGATCGTCTCCGGGCTCACCGGCTCCGAGCCGTTGAGCGCCAGCCGCCACGCCGAGAGATCCAGGCCTTCGATTTCCTCGTCCGCTACCTTTCTGACGCAGAGGTCGAAGGCGAAATTCGGCGCCGGGGAGAGGGTGGCGCGGTGGGCGTGGACCGCCCAGAGCCAGCGCGCCGGCCGGGAGAGGAAGGCCAGCGGCGAGAGGATCGCGATCGGAATCCCGAAGTACAGGGCGCCGAGCCACGAGCCGATCAATCCCATGTCGTGGTAGAGCGGGAGCCAGCTCACCGCCACGTCGTTGGGGCGAACCTGGATCGCCCGGCCGATGGCCCGGATGTTCGCCAGGATGTTCGCGTGGGTGAGGAGCACGCCCTTCGGGTCGCCCGTGCTGCCGGACGTGTACTGGATGAGGGCGGGATCGGCCGGCCTTCCCTGAAACGCTGGCGCTGCCGCTCCCCTCCCCATCAACCGATCGGCAGCGACGACCTCCCGGAGGGACTGCACGTGCGAGCGAAGCAGCCCGGCCACCCTCTCGGCCCGAGGGAACGTGATCAGCATGCGCGCCTCAGCGTTCCTCAGAATCCCCGCCTGGCGGCGCGCGTACTCCTCGATCCGGTCGGGGCGAAACGGCGGGTAAATGGGGACGGGGACCCCGCCGGCGAGGAGGACGCCGAAGAAGGCGGGGAAGAACGCCTCCTCGGTTCTGAGCATCAGAGCCACCGACTCTCCCGGCCGCAGACGGCGGTCGCTGAGCCCGGCGGCCAGTGCCGACGCCCCCTTCCAGAGCGCGCGGTACGTGATCGGCTGCTCCCGGCCGTTCTCGTCGCGAAGGAAGATGTGCACGCGCTCCGGCTCGACCTCGGCATGCCAGCGGAGAACCTCGGGGAGCGTGCCCGCCGAAGCGGGCGCCGCGATTCCCTCGCCCATGGGGGCGCGCGCCTCGGGAACGGGTTCGGGCGGGGCGGGCTTGGCCGCGAAGATCGCGGTGGCCAGATCGCGGAGACTCTCTGCGCTGGCCATCAGGGCGTCGGGGAGGCGGACGCCGAAGGCCTGCTCGAGCCGCAGGAGCAGTTCGACCCGTTCCAGGCTGCCGAGGCCCAGGTCGCGGTCGAGGGAGTCGTCGAGAGCCACGGCTCTCCGGGCTGGTAGGCCACCCAGCTCGGCGACGAGCCCCCCGACAATCGCGAGGACCTCTCGCTCGACCGCCCGGCGGTCGGCTCCCCCGATGGGGGACATCGGGGCCTCCACTCAGACTGCGTAGCGGTACGGGAACTCCGACTTGACCACCAGGTGGCTGTCGATCCCCCTGCACCCCTCGATCGCCCGGGCCATGGTCTCCACGGCGGATTTCTCCGCCTCGGTGAGCACCAGCCCCCAGAGCGAGAGCACGCCGTCCTTCGCCTGGACCACGATGCCGCGGTTGGAGATCCAGGGCTCCTCGGCGAGCCGGGCCCGCATCTCGCGGACGAGCCGCTCGTCGGAGGGCGGGCCTCCCGCGGGCGGGGGTGCCTTCGCCAGGGCCTTGACCAGATCGCCGCGGCTCACGATCCCCACGAGCTGGCCGTTGGCCACGACGGGCACCCGGCGGATGCGGTGCTGATCCAGAACGAGGGCGGCGGACTCGAGGGGGAGGTCGGGGCTGACCGTGATCAGCGACCGTGTCATGACCTCCCCCACCGTCTTGCCGTGGGCCTTCTGGTACTCGCGGGCGAGGCGCTCGGCGTCGGCGAAGAAGAGACGCCACCACGGCGCCCGCTCGCGGGGCTTCTCCCTGAGGATCAGATCGCCCTCGCTGACGATGCCGACCACGTCGCCCGCGTCGTCCACGACGGGAAGACCGCTGACGCCGTGGTCGGTCATCAGCGCCGCGGCCTCGTGGATCAGGGTCTTGGGAGCCACCGTGATGACGTCTTTGGTCATGATCTCTTCAACCTTCATCATCTCCTCCTCTAGATACGGGCACGCCGGAGCCCCCGCGAGAGCGCCGTGGCGATGTTGCCCATCTCGCTCCCCAGGAGCATCAGCAGGTCATCGAGGGCGATGATCCCGACCAGTTTTCCTCCGTCCTTCACCACCGGGAGCCGCCTCACCCCACCGATCATGGGAATGCACCTCCTTTTGCATGAATTTCGTGCAACCTCTGTGCCTTGAGCTCATGCCATTGAAAACGCGAAAGAAGCGGCCTTCCCGTCCGGGGCGCGGCCGGCCGTGAAGGGGGGAATTCCCGCCCCAGGTGAGACATCGCCACCCCCTTCCGGCGCCGAGCCCCGGCGCTCTAACCCCAGTCGCCACAGCGGTTTTGGGGATTCGGCGGGGTGGCACCACCGTTGCAGAATTTCCTTTCCAATGAACTGGGCCATCTGGATCACAGGTCCCCCGGGGAGCGGCAAGACCACGCTGGCCCTGGGGGTCGCGGCGGCGCTGGAGGCGCGCGGGGTCGCCCCGAAGGTGCTGGAGCTCGACGAGATCCGGAAGGTCGTGACCCCCGCGCCCACCTACGACGACGCCGAGCGCGACATCGTGTACCGCGCCCTTGCCTACATGGCGAAGCTGCTGACGGAGGCGGGCGTCCCGGTCATCGTGGACGCCACCGCCCACCGGCGTGCCTGGCGGGAGCTGGCGCGCAGCCTGATCCCCGCGTTTGCCGAGGTGCAGCTCCTCTGCCCGATCGAGGTCTGCCGCGAGCGCGAGCAGCGGCGGCGTCCGGGGTACGCCCCGCGCGCCATCTACGCCCGGGCCGGAAGCCCCGGGGCGACGGTGCCCGGGGTGGACGTGCCCTACGAGGTCTCGCCCGGCGCGGAGCTGACGCTGAACACCGACGAGTGCGACCTCTGGACCCAGGTCCAGGAGGTCCTGTACCTCGTGCGGCGGCTGTCGCGGGTGGCCGTGTTCCAAGACCTGCGCCTGCAGAGGAGGTTCGTATGCGAGTGAAAGAATGGATGAGCGCGTCGCCCGCCACGGCCGAGCCGAAGACCTCGGTTTCCGAGGCGCGGGAGGTGATGCGCCGCAAGGTGATCCGCCACCTCCTGGTGACCGAGGGGGAGCGGCTGGTCGGCATCGTCACCGACCGGGACATTCGGCTGAACCTGCCCTCCCCCGCCACGAGCCTGTCGGTCTGGGAGATCAACTACCTGCTGACCAAGCTCACGGTGGGGGACGTGATGACGAAGGCGGTCATCACGGTGGATCCGGAGCGGCCGACCGAAGAGGCGGCCCGCCTGATGCTCGAGCACCGGATCGGCGCCCTGCCCGTGGTGAGCGACGGCCAGCTGGCGGGGATCCTGACCGAAACCGATCTGCTCCGGGCCTTCGTGTACTCCCAGAGCGCGACCGTTCCGGTGACCGCCCGTGGTTGAGCCGGTCCGCGCCGGTGTCGAGGTGACGACGGTCTCGCTGATCTGCCCGCTCTGGGGGCAGCTGGTGGACGTCACCGCGATCTGCGACGAGCGCGGCTTCGTCGGGGCCGCCGGCTGTCCGCTGAGCGAGCCCGGCCCCGCCTGTCTGGCGCCGTGCGAGGTCGAGATGCGGCGGTGGCTCCAGTACGCGGGGCGAGGGAGGTGACAGGTATGCTCGGTCTTCCGGAGAGCGTTGCGATCTTTGCGGCGTTCACGCTGGCGGTTTCGCTCGCGCTGTTCGCGGCGGCGGAGCTGCTCCCAAGGGGAACGCGGATCGTCAGCCGGACCTTCTTATGCCCGTTCCGCTGGACGGACGTGACCGTGGAGTTCCGGGAGGACTCCTTCGGCCACGGCCGCTACCTCGACGTGGCGCGCTGCACGGCCTTCCCGGCCTCCCCGATCGGATGCGGGAAGCTCTGCCGGTATCTGCGGGACTTTCCGGGTCCCCGGCGGGTTCCGACCATCGGGGCATGAGGGACGACCCGCTCATCGTGTCGTTCAAGACCCTGATCGTCGAGGACGAGCCGGATCTGCTCGAGACGTGCGCCCGTCTCCTCCGGCAGGCCGGCCACTCTTGCCTGACGGCTCGCTCCGGCCGGGAGGCGATCACGCTGATCGACGCCGAACATCCGGACCTCGTTGTGACCGACCTCCGGCTGCCGACGCTCAACGGGCTGGCCGTCACGCGGCACGCCCGTCAGGTGACGCCCCCCGTGCCGGTGCTCCTCATCACCGGTTACTCGTCCACCGAGGCGAAGCGGGAGGCGCAGGCCGCCGGCGCCATCGTCTTCCTCCCGAAGCCCTTCACGGCGAGCGAGTTCGTGGACGCCGTCAACCGCGCCCTGGGCACCCCTTCGACCTGAGCTGTGGCGCTGCCGCCCCACTCCTCCGGCTTCCTTCAACGGGCGGGGCGGCTGGCCATCAAAGGAATCAGCGGCTTACCCAGGCCGTCTCACTGGCATTGGGATTGCTCACTCTTCCGGTGAAGGGACGGTGAGAGCGCAATGAACGAGCGACGGATGATTCAAGTGACCGGGTTCCTGGCGGCCATCCTTCTGGCGCTGACGCTTCCCCTCTGGGCGGAGGAGACGACGAACATCTCGGGAACGATCCTCGCCCTCAACAGGGAGGCCGGCACGATCGTCGTGGGCGAGGTCGGGCCCTGGCGCGTGAAGGCGGGCGCCACCGAGGTCACGCCCCGCACGGTCGCCGTGACCGCGGGGACCGAGTTCAAGCAGGTGAAGCGC
>JACPSW010000113.1 GCA_016193045.1 Candidatus Rokuibacteriota bacterium
CCTCGACGAGTTCGCCTTCCGCTTCAACCGCCGGCGTACCCCGATGGCGGCCTTTCAGACCCTCCTCGGCCTCGCCTCCGGCCTCCACGGCCCCACGACCTACGAGATGCTGTACGATTCGGAGTCAACCCGATAAGCACTTCGTAGCTTACCTGGCAGCACTCCAGCCCCGGATCGTCGGCCAGCGGCTGGAGAGGATTCGGCTGGCAAGCCCGTTTCTGCTATGTACCGTGGATCCGCCCATCACGGCCAGCACCGGACGAACTGTCCGGGGGCTCCGCCGGCTCGGTCCTAGACCGTCATCAGCGGCGCAGCAGCTTGAAGGCGATGTTCGGCCCCTGCTTTTGAAAGTAGGCCAAGCTGATCCACAGCAGCGCGAGGGGCTCCAGCGTCCGCGCCTGGGCCAGCGGACCGGCATCCACGGGCTCGAAGCCGAGGTCGGCGGCCAGCCGAGCCCCCGTCGCCTTGGCGGCCTCGTCGTCGCCGCAGTAGAACATGGTCGCGGCCGTCTCCCCGTACTTCGGGTTCTCCATGTTGCCGAAGCCGGTCGTGTTGAAGATCTTCACGACCTTCGCCCCGGCCGCCCAGGCGGCGACCTGCTCGCCTCCCGACGTGGTGTGCCCGAGCGCGAGCCCTGAGAGGTCGGCCTTGAGGGGATTCGTGGCGTCCAGCACGATCTTGCCGGAGAGGTTCCCGGCGCTCCGGAGCGCCTGCTCGGTGCCGCTCCAGGGCGTGGCCAGGAGGATCACTTCTCCGAAAGCCGCCGCCCCGGCCACCGTTCCGACCTTCGCGTCGGCGCCCAGCTTCTCCCGCAGTTCCCGAACCCGCCCTTCCGAGGGGTCCCGGGCGCCGTACAGGATCTGGTGGCCCCGGCGCGCCCAGGCTCGGCCGAGCGTTCCTCCCACGGTTCCGGCTCCGATGATGCCGATATTCATGTCTGACCCCTTTCAGGCCGCGGGAACCGGGATCCTAGCGGCGGGCGCGGGCTCCGATGTCACCGGCTCCTCCCGGATCAGGAGCGACAGGCCGGCGGCGATGACGGCCAGCACGGCCGCCGACACGAAGGCCCAGGCGTAGCTGCCGGTCCAGTCGAACACCCAGCCCCCGATGGCGGCCCCGAGCGCCGCGCCCACCTGGTGGGAGAAGAAAATCCAGCCCGAGAGCTCCCCGACCGAGTAGCGCCCGAAGATGTTCGCCGTCAGCGTCGTCGTGGGCGGGACCGTGGAGATGTAGTTGAGCCCGAAGAGGGCGGCGAAGAGATGGAGCGAGGGGACGTTCCAGACGTAGAGCAGGAAGAGAAGCGAGAGCCCTCGAAAGAAGTAGTAGAAGGCCAGCGGTCCCTTCCGACCGAACCGATCGCAGATCCAGCCTGACGCGACGGTGCCCAGGATGTTCATCGCCCCCATCACGCCCAGGGCGTTGGCGGCCGTCATCTCCGAGAAGCCGTGCTCCATGGAGTGGGGGATCAGGTGGGTGAGGACGAGGCCGCTCGAGGTATAGCCGCAGACGAAGAACGTCGCCATGAGCAGCCAGAAGGCCGGGACCTGGGCCGCCTCCGTCACGCCGACGCGCCTGTCGGCCGGCCGCGCAGCGAGCGCCGGTTCGTGCGGCCCCGCGTGGGCCGCGCCGAAAGGCCTGAGCCCCTTGTCGCCGGGATCGTTCCGGACGAGCCAGATCGACAGGGGCAGGATCAGGGCGAGGAGCCCCAGGCCGAGCCAGAGGTAGCTCTGCCGCCAGCCGTACGAGACCGTGAGCCCCATCGCCAGGGGGATCACGATGAGCTGGCCGGCCGAGATGGCGCCGCCCAGGAGCCCGATCACGAAACCGCGGTGCGCCTCGAACCAGCGCGCGGCCATGCTGGCCGCGACGGCCAGGCCCGCCCCGCCGGCGCCGGCCGCCATCAGGACGCCCGAGGCCACATAGACGTGCCAGAGCCGGCTGACGAGCGAGGAGGCGACGCTGCCCACGCCGAGGACCAGCAGGGACAGGGCCAGCACCCGCCGCGGACCCCACCGGTCCGCGAGCCTCCCGGCGAAGGGCCCGACCGCGCCGAGGAGGAAGAGGGAGAGCGCTGCGGCTCCGGACAGGGAGGCCCGGTCCCAGTGGAACTCGGCCTCGAGCGGCTTGATGAAGACCCCGAAGACCGAGCGGAGACCGGAGGCGGCCAGCATCACCAGCATGACCGCCCCCAGTACCACCCAGGCGTAATGGATTCGCCGCATCGTCGGGGTCAGGCTTGCGTTATTGCGTTATCGTACGCCGGGAGTAATGCCGGGGGTCAGGTCTTGCAATCCAGCAAAATGTGTTATTGCAAGACCTGACCCCGTCACATTACTTGGCGCTAGTTTATACGTTCAGATGCCAGCGGAGGGAGGAAAGATTCGGAGGGGTCAGGGGATCGTGATGCGGCGGGCGTTCACCTGGTTGTGGAAGGTGGAATTGCCGACCCGATTGACCTTGAGGTAGGTGCCCTCCACCTGGACCCGGCTGGTGTCCTTGATCTGGGGGACGCCGTAGGAGAAGACCTTCACGCTGGCCACGCCGTCGGTGAGGACGAAGGTGTAGTAGGTGTTTCCCCGCTGGGAGGTGCGCGCGTCGAGCCGGCTGACAACCCCCGACACCACGACGGGCCGGCCATGCCACTTGTCGGGCTGGGCCAGGAGGTCCTTGACCGCGACCAGGTCCGCCCGAGCGGCCAGGGCCGAAGCGGCCCCGAAGAGAAGGACGAGCCCGGCCAGCAGCGGAACAAGCCGCCGCTTCATGGCCGCCGCCTGAAGGTGACGGCGTCGCCCTCGGCGTCCACGACGACCGCATCGCCCTCGGCGAACTCCCCTTCGAGGAGCCGGAGCGCCAGCGGGTCCTGGACGAGCCGCTGGATGGTCCGCTTGAGCGGGCGCGCCCCGAAGGTCGGGTCGTACCCCTCCCTGCCGAGGAGCGCCCGGGCCGCCGGCGTCACCTCCAGCGTGATCCGCTTGTCGGCGAGCCGCTTCTGGAGGTGCCCGAGCTGGATCTCCACGATCCGGGCGATCTCCGCATGGCCGAGGGAGTTGAAGATCACGGTCTCGTCGATCCGGTTCAGGAACTCGGGGCGGAGCGCCGCGCGCAGCTCCTCGAGCACGAGCGGCCGGACCTTCTCGGGCTTCTCGTACTCGCGGAAGATGTGGCTCCCCAGGTTGGAGGTCATGATGACCACCGCGTTCCTGAAGTCCACGGTGCGGCCGTGGCCGTCGGTCAACCGGCCGTCGTCGAGGAGCTGGAGCAGCACGTTGAAGATGTCGCCGTGGGCCTTCTCGATCTCGTCGAAGAGGACCACGGTATACGGGCGCCGCCTCACGGCCTCGGTGAGCTGCCCGCCCTCCTCGTAGCCGACGTAGCCCGGCGGCGCGCCGATGAGCCGCGCCACCGTGTGCTTCTCCATGTACTCGGACATGTCGAGCCTGACCATGGCGCGCTCGTCGTCGAAGAGGAACTCCGCCAGCGCGCGCGCCAGCTCGGTCTTCCCCACGCCGGTCGGGCCCAGGAAGAGGAACGAGCCGATGGGCCGGTTGGGATCGCTGAGACCGGAGCGCGCGCGGCGCACGGCGTTGGCCACGGCCCGGATCGCCTCGTCCTGGCCGATCACGCGCCGGGCGAGCCGCTCCTCCATGCCGACCAGCTTCTGGACCTCGCCCTCGAGGAGGCGGGTGACGGGGATCCCCGTCCACTTGGCCACCGTCTCGGCGATGTCCTCCTCGTCCACCTCTTCCTTCAGCATCTGGCCCGACTTCTGCAGCTCCGCGAGCCGCGCGTTCTCGGCGGCGAGCCGCTTCTCCAGCTCGAGGAGCGTGCCGTAGCGGAGCTCGGCGGCCCGGTTCAGGTCGCCGCGCCGCTCGGCGTCGGCCATGCCCTGGCGCGCCGCCTCGATCTCCTCCTTGATCTTCCCGATCTGCGTGATGGCGGTCTTCTCCGCCTGCCACTGGGCCTTGAGCCCCGACCCCTTCTCTGCCAAATCGGCCAGCTCGGCGTCGATCCTGGCCAGCCGCTCCTTCGAGACCTCGTCGGTCTCCCGGGCCACGGAGACGCGCTCGATCTGGAGCTGCATGGTCCGCCGCTCGATCTCGTCGATCGGAACCGGCATCGAATCGACTTCAATCCGGAGACGCGAGGCTGCCTCGTCAACCAGATCGATGGCCTTGTCCGGGAGGAAGCGGTCGGAGATGTAGCGGTTCGATAGGACCGCCGCCGCCACCAGCGCCGAATCCTTGATCTTGACCTTGTGGTGGACCTCGTACTTCTCCTTGAGGCCCCTCAGGATGGCGATTGTGTCCTCCACCGAGGGCTCTCGCACGAGCACGGGCTGGAAGCGCCGCTCGAGGGCAGGGTCCTTCTCCACGTGCTTCCTGTACTCGTCCAGCGTCGTGGCCCCGACGCAGCGGAGCTCGCCGCGGGCCAGGGCGGGCTTCAGCATGTTGGCGGCGTCTACGGCGCCCTCGGCGGCGCCGGCCCCCACCAGGGTGTGAAGCTCGTCGATGAAGCAGATGATTTGGCCGCTCGCCTCCGTAATCTCGCGCAACACCGCCTTCATGCGGTCCTCGAACTCGCCCCGGTACTTGGAGCCCGCCACCATCGCGCCGATATCGAGGGCCACGAGGCGCTTGCCCTTGAGCCCCTCTGGCACGTCGCCGGCCACGATCCGCTGGGCCAGCCCCTCAACGATGGCGGTCTTGCCGACGCCGGGCTCGCCGATGAGCACCGGGTTATTCTTCGTGCGGCGGGAGAGGACCTGGATGACCCGGCGGATCTCCTCATCGCGGCCGATGACGGGATCGAGCTTGCCCTTGCGGGCCAGGTCGGTGAGGTCGCGAGAGTAGCGCTGGAGCGCCTGGTACTTGTCCTCCGGGTTCGGATCGGTGACGCGCTGGGTGCCCCGGACCTCGACCAGGGCGCGGTAAATGGCATCGGCAGTGGCCCCGTGGCGGTTGAGGATCCGGCCGGCGGCTCCCTCCTTGTCCTGGCTGAGCCCGATCAGGAGGTGCTCGGTCGAGCAGTACTCGTCCTTGAGCCTCTCGGCCTCGCTCCAGGCCCGCTCCAATACCTGGTTGAGTCGCGGAGAGATGTACTGGCCGCCCCCGCCCTTCACCCTGGGGAGCTTCCTGAGCTCCTCCTCCACCTCGCCCGCGATGGCCTCCGGGCGGGCCCCGAGCTTCGCGAGCACCGGGCCCACGACGCCCTCCTGCTGCTGGATCAGCGCCAGCAGCAGGTGCTCGGGCTCCATGGCCTGGTGGCTCTGCTGGTCGGCCAGGGACTGGGCCGCCTGGACCGCCTCCTGCGCCTTCACCGTCAGCTTGTCGAATCTCATGGCTTTATCCCAGGTGGGCCCGGGGGTTCTCGGGCCGGAGCCGCCCCAGCTCCTCGAACAGGGCCTTCTCCCGGGCGGTGAGCCCCGAAGGCAGCACCACCTTGATCTTCACGTACTGGTCCCCGGGGCCTCCACCCTTGAGATGAGGCATCCCGTAGCCCGGGAGCCTGAAGGTCTTCCCGCCGGAGGTCTCGGGGGGGATCTTCATCGCGACGCTTCCCTTGAGCGTCGGCACTCGAACCTCGGTCCCCAGGGCGGCTTCGGCCACCGTCAGTGGCAGCTCCAGGTAGAGGTCGTCGCCCTTCCGCTCGAAGAGCGGGTGGGGGCGCACCGTCACGCCGAGGTAGAGGTCTCCGTTGCCGACGCCCGGCACCCGCACGCGCGAGCCGGTGTCCACGCCCGCCGGGATTTTCACCTCCAGGCGGCGGCCGTCCACGGTGAAGGTCCGCCGGCTCCCGCTGAACGCGTCTTCGAGGCTCACCTCGACGGCGGCCTGGGCGTCCCCGCCGCGGGCGCTCCGGAATCCCGGCCTCCGCCCCTCCTCGCGGGCCTCGGCGAACGGGTCTCCTTCCCGCACCCCGAGGTCACCGAAGATCGTGCGGAAGAAGTCGGAGAAGCCGCCGAGGTCCGCGCCGCGGCCGCCGACGTGGACCCTGAACCCCTGGAAGGGGCCCGCGCCGGCCTGGGCGTAGCGCTGCCAGTCGGGACCGAGGCTGTCGTAGCGCTGGCGCTTCTCCGGGTCCGAGAGGACCTCGTAGGCCTCGTTGATCTCCTTGAAGCGCTCGGCCGATCCCTTCGCCTTCGAGACGTCGGGGTGGTGCTTCCGGGCGAGCCGCCGGTAGGCCTGCTTGATCGCCCGATCGTCGGCGTCCCGGGACACCCCGAGGACCTTGTAGTAGTCCTTGTACTCCATGACTGGAATTGTAGCAGAATCAGGCCCGATGCCTACCGGCGCCGGCCGGGATGCTCGCGACGCACACGGGCCCGCTTCACCTCCGCGAGGAACTCTTCGAAACGGTCGGCGAACCCTTCGGCGACACTCCAGCGGCGGACCGCGGGAAGGTGTACCCGACTTCCGAGGGCGATCCACGCCGCCACCCGCAGGCTCTGCCGATCGTTCCAGTGGTAGAAAGCCGCGAGCCGGTCCCGGCATGAATCCGTGGGCGAGAGCATCGCGGCCCGGCCGTGAGGCGTCCTGCGGGTCACGGGGCGAATCTCGTAGTCATTCCCGATCGCGAGGGGCCCGCGCGGGAACTCCACGTAGAAGCGCGTCCGGGAACCGACATACCGATCTCCTTTCCTGGTGAACCCCAGCGTCGCCATCGCGGCATCCAGCTGCACCTGCTTCGCGGGACCGGTCAGGACGAAATCCATGTCGGCTGACTGGAACATGCCCCGGCTGTACAGGCTGGCGCACGCCCCGCCGCTCAGCACGGCCTTGATGCCGTGCCGGCGCAAGGCGTCCCCGACCGCCACCGCCACCGCCCCCAGGCCGGACCGTTCCGTGATCCTCACAGGGGCTTGCCGGTCCGGCGCGGCCGACGGCGAAGAGCGGACACACGGTCCCGCAGCCCGGCCTCGGGCTCGGCCAGGCGCCGGAGGAACTCACCGAGCGCAGCGGCGGCGAAGTACCGCGGGTTGAGCTGGAAGACACGCATCCGGCCCACGGACCGGCCCGCCACGAGGCTGTCCAGTTCCAGTCCTCGGAGGGCCCCCTGGACGCCGGAGAGGGGCATGTCGAGCACGCGCGCGAGCTCCCGGGGATAGCTCTCGCCCAGAAGCGAGAGCGCCAGGAGGGTCCGGGTGCGCCCTAGCCCGCCGAAAGGGCTCGACGTCATCTTGACCATGATTTGATGTCATGTGACCATATAAAGTGGTCAACTGTCAATGGCCTGGCTGGCGGCGACTCTCGCTGGGCTCAATGCCGTGGAAGATGCATGCAAGAACGACGTTCTGCGAAACCCTCTCGCTAGTCCGACGGACCGGCGGATTCCTGGGATTACAGGAGGATGACCTTCTTGACGGCAGCGGAGACGGCAAATACGGCCACGTTGTTGCTCTTGTCGTCGGCCGGAAAGAAGAAAAAGCCGGGGCGGCTCAGGTCGTAGCCCATGGTTGACCCGACCAGCAGCTCGTCATCCACAAACGTCACCGCCACCTTTCGGCCAGGTGGCCGTTTGCCGTCCGCGAACCGTTTTTCTTCGTCGTACTCAGGGTTCCCCACGAAATCGCGCACGAAGAAAACCGCTTTCAACTCATCGATCCTGACCTCAATCGGTTCCTCCGCCAACGCGAAGTCCCCGACTGTGGGAATCAGGTGAAACCCCGGCTTGTTGGGGTAGAAATCAAGACTATAGCCTTTGACGATCTTGCCGTCGGCGCAATGGACGACGATCTTCCTGTACTTCTCCCCATTGGGTGACGCCGCGCCGAGGTGCGAGCCCGCGACGGTGCTGCTCAGCGAATCCGGTTGGGCGAAGGCCAGGGTCGCGCGCCGAGAACCCTTGGAGCCTACGGGGGGCGGAGGCCACGGAACCTCCGGAGCGAGCAGCCGTAGTGATGCGTCGAGCTTCGTCCGGGGGAAGGAATTGCCGCCCGCGTTGGGCGCCGTTTGTCCCTGCAAGACGGGAGCTTCCAAGGTCGTGACTCGCGTGGTGGGCGACGGCTCGTTCCCGGGGACCCGTCTTCGTCCTAGAGGACCGAGTCCTTCCTCGTAGTCCTCCCTCAGGAATTCGGTCAGTCGCGGACGGTGGCGCTTCTGCCATCGACGCCGATGCTCCCCGGCTCGCCAGAGATCGATCAGGACGCCGAGGAAGAACAGCGCAGCGAGAGCCACTGCCGCCAGCAGGGGAATGCCTTCCCGCCCTATCACTTGCTCGCCCTGAACCCCATGATTCTTCTTCCTTGTGTTCAGGGGAGCAATGGAGATGCCACCACTTCTGACCCAACAGAGACAGCCTAACTTATTGCAATTATTGGGAAAGTCGTGGTTTCATTGGAAGAACACCGCGCCATTTACAGAGCCGGTATTGCCACGATGGCACTGAATCAGGGATTTCGAGGGCCACCAATGCGATTGAGGCCGAGCGGCGATGCCTTGAGGCGGCGGCCGGTGCCGACGGAGGTGGCGCGGGCGAGCTCGCCGCCCTCGGTGGCCATGAACTCGCCGTCCGACCAGAGGGTGTGGGCGGCCATGGCCATTGCCATGTCGGCATAGACGGTGATGATGCCGCCCTGAACGGCCTTGCCCGCGGAACTTTTCCTTCCGAGAAAGGGCTTGACAGGCCGAGGTCATCATCCTCTAATGGCGCCGGTCCGCCGGCAGAAATGAAGCGTTCTATTGAGCGGAATGCTCGTGTGAAGCCCACCGATTGCCTTGACATGTACCGTCAGATGGCTCGCATTCGCATGTTCGAGGAGCGGGCCGCCGAGCTCTACCGGGCAGGGGAACTGCCGGGCTTTCTCCACTCGTCCGTCGGACAGGAGGCAGTGGCCGTTGGTGTCTGTGCGCACCTGACGCCGGGCGACGTGATTACCAGCACTCACCGTGGACATGGTCATGTCATCGCGAAGGGTGCCCGCCTGGACCGCATGATGGCCGAGCTGTACGCGAGGGAGACAGGCTATTGCCGGGGCAAGGGCGGGAGCATGCACATCGCCGACCTGGACTTGGGCATCCTGGGTGCGAACGGGATCGTGGGAGGTGGGATCCCCATCGCCGTCGGCGCCGCTCTGGCGCTGAGGCTTCGAGGGGAACGGCGCGTGGCCGTGTCGTTCTTCGGGGATGGCGCGACGAACACGGGGGCATTTCACGAAGGCCTGAACCTCGCCGCGGCGTGGGAGGTCCCGTGTGTCTTCGTCTGCGAGAACAACGAATACGCCGAGTCGACTTCCCGGCGCGTCCACCAGCGGGTCAAGGACGTTGTCACGCGGGCCGTCGCGTACGACCTGCCGGGGACGATCGCCGACGGCATGGATGTGTTTTCGGTCTATGCGGTCGTCGGTGAGGCGATCGCCCGGGCCCGACAGGGTCGGGGTCCCTCCTTCGTGGAGGCCAAGACGTACCGGTTCAGCGGCCATCATCTCGGGGACCCCGGGACCGCTTATCGGAGCAAGGAGGAAGTCGAGGTCCATCGGCGGCGCGATCCGATCAAGCTGTTCAGGGAGAAACTCGTGCGGGAGGGTCTGGCCTCGTCCGCCGAGTTGGAAGCCATCGACGGGGAGGTGGCGGCAGAACTGGAGCAGGCGGTGCGCTTCGCTCGCGAGAGCCCTCTGCCGAAGCCAGAGACGGCCCTGGAAGATATCTATTCGTGAGGCGCGGGGGACGATGCGGAAGATAACGTATCGGGAGGCGGTCAGGGAAGCCCTCCGCGAGGAGATGATCCGCGATGCGCGCGTGTTCCTCCTCGGCGAAGACATTGCCGAATTCGGGGGCAGCTACAAGGTGACCGAGGGACTACTGGCCGAGTTCGGTCCCGAGCGGGTGAGGAACACGCCGATCTCCGAGGCGGCAATCGTCGGCGCGGCGCTCGGCGCGGCGTTGATGGGCATGCGCCCGGTCGCGGAGATCATGTACATCGATTTCATCGGCATCGCGATGGATCAGATCGTCAACCAGGTGGCGAAGGTCAAGTACATGTTTGGCGGGAAGGCGCGGGTCCCGCTGGTCCTCCGCACCCAGGGTGGCGGGGGCCGCTCGTCGGGGGCCCAGCATGCTCAGAGCCTGGAGGCATGGTTCGTCCATGTCCCGGGGCTCAAAGTCGTGATGCCTTCCACGCCGTATGACGCCAAGGGGCTTCTCAAGAGCGCCATCCGCGACGACAACCCGGTGATGTTCATCGAGCATAAGCTCCTCTACGCGACGCAGGGCGAGGTCCCCGACGCGGACTATACCGTCCCGCTGGGAGTCGCGGACGTCAAGCGCGATGGTCGCGATATTACCGTCGTCGCCACCTCACGCGTCGTTCACCTGGCGATGGCGGCCGCGGATCGGCTGGCGACCCAGGGAATCGAGGTCGAGGTCGTCGATCCTCGGACACTGGTTCCCCTGGATGAGGAGGCCATTCTGGCCTCGGTCAAGAAGACGAATCGCCTGGTGATCGCCCAGGAGGCGACACCGCGGTGCAGCGTCGCGTCCGAAATAGCCGCGATCGTCACCGAGCGCGCCTTCGACGACCTGGATGCTCCGATCGCTCGTGTCACGGCGTTGCCCACGCCGGTCCCGTTTGCGCCAGCGCTGGAGCAGCACGTCCTGCCGGATGAAGAGAAGCTGATCGCGGCGGTGCACGCCGCTCTGCAGTGAACAGTCCGGGGCGGTAAGTCAACCGGGCCGGAAGAGAGAGGGAGGGCAGACCGATGAGAAGGCAGATCCTTGCGCTCAGCGTCGCGTTGTTCACGGCAGGCCTCCTGCCACCGGGGGGAACGGAGAAGGCGTCCGCCCAGACTTTTCGGATGCGCATCCAGTCCAGCGTTCCGACATCGGCCACGCAGTTCGAGGGATTGCAGAAGTTCGCGGAGCGGCTCGCCAAGATGTCCGGGGGCCGACTCAAGGTCGAGCCTTTCCCGGTGGGGGCGATCGTCGGCTTGTCCGAGATCCTGGACGCCACCGACAAGGGGGTCGTGGAGGCTGGCTATGCGTGGGCGCACGCCTGGTCCGGCAAACATCCTGCCGGGACGCTCTTCGGCTCCGCCCCCCTGGATCAGACGGTGTACTTCTCCTGGTTGTATGCCGGCGGAGGCAACGAGCTCTTGAGGGCATACTACCGGGATGCCCTGAAGACGAAGGTAGTGGGGTTCGCCCTCATGGGCGTGGGCCCCGATGCTCTGGGCTGGTTCAAGGCGCCCTTCCGGACAATGGATGATCTCAAGCGGATCCGCTTTCGGGTGCCGCCGGGGGTGCCCGGAGAGATCTACAGGCACCTAGGAGTCCCGGCGGTGAGCCTGCCCGGGCCGGAGATCATTCCCGCTGCCCAGCGAGGGGCCATCGACGCGGCTGAATGGGGCTATCCGTCCGACGACATGGCGTTCGGCTTCCATCAGGTGTGGAAGAACTACTACCTGCAAGGGCTGCACCAGGTGTCCGACGTGGGAGACCTGATCATCAACGAAGAATTCTGGAAGAAGCTGCCTCCGGATCTCCAGGCGATGATCGAGACCGCCACGCTGGCGATCAACCTCGAGCACTACGCCCTGCTGGTCCAGCGCAACGGCGCGGCCCTCAAGCAGCTGGTGGAGAAGGAAGGGGTTCGTCTGATCAACACGCCCCCGGAGTACTTTGCGGAGTTCCCCAAGGCGACCAGGCAGGTCATGGAGCGGTATGCTGCCCGGGACCCCTTCTTCAAGAAAGTCTGGGAGTCGCAGCGCCAGTTCACACAGTTGATCTACCCGTTCTGGATCAACAACCTCAAGACGAACATGTTCCTCGTGGAGACCGTGTTGCGGGAGAAGTAGGGCCCAAGGCAAGGCGGGGAAGCGGCGCGCTCTCGCTTCCCCGCTTCCGCCTTCCCGGCCTGAGAGGCCGAGAAGATGCGAACGACCATCAAGATTCTGGATGCCGTCAGCCTCTGGGCGGGGCGGCTCTTCGGCTGGCTGGTCATCCCCCTCATCGGAGTCCTCGTCTACGAGGTGGTCATGCGGAAGTTCTTCATCCGCCCCACGGCATGGGCCTCGGACATCAGCTACATGCTCTATGGGTCCCTCTTCATGATGGGGGCACCCTACACGCTCCTTCGCAAGGGGCATATCCGCACGGACTTCTTGTACCGGCTCTGGTCCCCCCGGGTGCAGGGGTCGGTGGACGCCTTGCTGTACTTCTTCTTCTTCTTCCCCGGCATGGGCCTGTTTCTCTGGGCCAGCTGGGACTTCGCTTACATCGCCTGGATCCGCGACGAGCGCGCGATCACGAGCGCGTGGCTGCCGCCCATCTACCCGTTCAAGTTCGTGATGCCGGTCGCGACCGCGCTCCTGCTCATCCAGGGCGTGTCCGAGTTCCTCAAGAGCCTCCACGCCGTGCTCCGGGGAACGTGGTCGTGACCTCGGAGGCCTTGGGGCTGGTCCTCCTGCTGACGCTTCTCGTCGCCATCTTCGTCGGCTTTCCCATCGCCTTCACCCTCATCGTTCTCGGCTTCGTCTTCGGCTACATCGGGTTCGGTCTGCTGGTCTTCCAGCTGATGACCTATCAGGTGTTCTCCGTCATGCAGGAGCCGGTGTTCGCGGCGGTGCCTCTGTTCGTGTTCATGGGGGTGCTGCTGGAACAGGCGGGGCTCATGGATCGCCTGTTCCAGGCCTTCCGGTTGTTGCTGGCCCCGGTCCGTGGCTCCCTGTACCTCGCGGTGACGTTCACCGCCGCCATCTTCGCCGCCGCCACGGGAATCGTGGGGGCCTCGGTCACCCTGCTGGGGGTCATGGCGGCGCCCACCATGATCCGCAGCGGATACGATGTGCGTCTCTCCGCCGGCGTCATCGCGGCCGGCGGAACGCTGGGCATCCTGATCCCACCGAGCGTCATGCTGGTGGTGATGGGCCCGGTGGTCGGGGTGTCGGTGGTGGAACTCTTCATGGCGGCCATCGTGCCGGGGCTCCTCCTGGCGAGCCTCTTCGCGGTGTATGCCCTGGTGCGTTGCTTCTTCCAGCCCGGCCTGGGCCCGCCGCTGCCCAAGGAGGAGCGGGCTTCTTCCTTCGCCCTGGTCCTGCGAGAGTTCGCCCTGGGTCTCGTCCCCCCGGCTACACTGGTGTTCTCCTCGCTCGGGAGCATTCTCGCCGGGCTCGCCACCCCCACGGAAGGGGCCGCCATGGGCGCCTTCGGGGCCCTGGTGCTCACGGTCGCCTATCGCCGGCTGACATGGGACAGGCTGGTCCGCGCGGTCCTCCAGACGCTGGAGGTGTCGAGCATGGTGCTGTACCTGGTGGCCGCATCCAACTTTTTCGGCGCTGTCTTCTCGCGCCTCGGGACCCCTACGATGATCGCCCAGACCATGGCGCAGCTGCAGCTGCCGCCGTTCGTCATGCTCTTGATGATCAATGTGCTGATCTTCCTGCTGGCCTGGCCGTTGGAATGGGTCCCGATTATCCTGATCATCGTGCCCATCCTCCTGCCCCTGGTCCGCGAGCTGAAGATCGACCTGGTATGGTTCAGCACCATCGTCGCGGTGAACCTCCAGACCGCGTGGCTGTCGCCGCCGGTGGCGTTGTCGGCCTATTTCCTCAAGGGAGTGGTTCCGCAGTGGGATCTGAGAGATATCTACGCGGGAATGATGCAGTTCATGATCATTCAGGTGGTGGGCCTTCTGCTCGTGCTGCTCTTCCCTCAGATCGTCCTCTGGCTTCCCTCCGTCGTCCTGCGGTGACAGGGTCGGCGGGACGCACGGCCGCTAGAGCTTGAGGCGGCGGGCGGTGCCGACCGAGGTGGCGCGGGCCAGCTCCACCCCCTCGGCATTCTTGACGACGGCCTCCAGGAAGAACGTGGAGCGTCCCCGCCTGACCACCGTCCCCTCGCCGAAGACGGGGCCCTTCAGCACAGGGGCAAGGAAGGAGATGGAGAGCTGGCTCGTGGCCATGAACTCGCCGTCCGAGCAGAGGGTGTGGGCGGCCATGGCCATCGCCATGTCGGCGTAGGCCGTGATGATGCCGCCCTGGACGGCCCCGCCCGGGTGCATGAACTCCGGTTTCACGGCGTAGCGGACCCGGACCCGCCCGGGATCCACCGACTCGATGTGGGCATCCACCAGCCTGGCGATGGGCGCCAGCTTCTGGCGGTTCTTCATCAGCTCGCGGAGCCGCTCGAGATTGCTCGGCTTGCCGTCGGCGGTCATTGGCGAAACGCTCCTTCGGAAACCCCGGGTAAGTTCGAGCGCCGGCTTCGCCGGCGCAACCCTCGGGGGGAGGAATCGGAAGGGGGGCGGAGCCCCCCTCCGAGCCTCACCCGCGGGCGACGGTGAAGGCGACGTAGAGGGACATCGGCCCGCGCTGGAGCAGGACCGTGACGCGGTCGCCTTCCTTCAGGTCCTTCGTGAGCCGGTCGAAGTCGGCCATCCCCCGGATCTTCTGCCGGTTCACTTCCCGGATCACGTCGCGGGGCTGCACCCCCGCCTCTGCGGCCGGGCTGCCCTCGTCCACCCGCAGCACCAGGACGCCATGGGGGTCCCGCAGGCCGAGCTGCCGCGCCAGCTCGGGCGTGATGGGTCGGACGTCCATCCCGAGGAGGCTCTTTCCCCGCGTGGAGGAGCGGAGGGCCCGACTCTCCTCCGGCGCCTCGGAGATCCTGAGCTCCACCTGCTTCTCGGCGCGCTCGTGCCAGACCTTGACCGTGACGGTCTTCCCGGGCGCGGTGAGCCCGACACCTCGCTGGAGGTCCGGGGGGGATTCGATCTTCTTGCCGTCGAACTCCAGGATGATGTCCCCGGCCTGGAGGCCGGCCTTGTTGGCCGGGCTGTCCTGGATCACGTCGGCGATCAAGACGCCCCGGGTGTCCTTCGCCCCGAAGCTCTTCGCCAGCTCGGGGGTCAGCGGCTGGACGCTCACCCCGAGCCAGCCGCGGGACACCTTCCCCCGGGCGACCAGCTCGGTGTAGATTTTCTTCGCCATGTTAATCGGGATGGCGAACCCGAGCCCCTGGCCCTGGGCCACGATGGCGGTGTTGATCCCGACGACCTGCCCGGACATGTCCACGAGCGGCCCCCCCGAGTTGCCCGGGTTGATGGCGGCGTCCGTCTGGAGGAAGTCGTCGAACGGGCCCTGGCCGATCACCCGCCCCTTGGCGCTGATGATCCCGGCCGTGACCGTCTGCTCCAGCCCGAAGGGCGAGCCGATGGCGAGAACCCAGTCCCCGACGTTGATCTTGTCCGAGTCGCCCAGCGACGCGGCCGGGTACGCGCCGCCGCCGAGCAGGCGCAGCACCGCGAGGTCCGTCCGCTTGTCCAGGCCGACGACCTTCACCTTGTGCTTCTTACCGTCGGCGGTGACCGCTTCGATCTCGGTGGCGCGCTCGATGACGTGGGCGTTGGTCAGCGCGATCCCTGACGGGTCGACGATAACCCCAGTCCCGAGGCTCCTTTGAAGCATCTCGGGCGGCGCCTCGCCGAAGAAGCGGCGGAAGAACTCCTCGCCAAAGAACTCCTCGAACGGGGTGCGGACGGCGCCGCGCGTCAGGGTGTTGATGTTGATCACCGCCGGCCTCACGGCGGCGGCGACCTGGGCGAACGTGCCGGTGGGGACCGGCAGCGCCGCCGGCACGATGGGCGCCTGGATCTGGGCCAGGAGCGGGCTGCCCTTGCCGCGCTCGAACGCGGCGGCTCCCCAGCCTCCCAAGCCCACCCCCGCGGCCAGCGAGACGATGATGATGGCGACGAGCATCTTCCGGCGCAGCTGGATCATCTCACTTCCTCCTTGACGGCTTCCAATTCTCCGGCCAGGAGGCGGCGAAGGGGGTCGCCCTCCAGCGTCTCCCGGGTCTTGAGCTCGTCGGCGCCGCGGAGCAGGATCGCCTTCTTCCCTCCCAGGATGCCCCGCACGCGGGCCAGGCTCCGTTCCACGATGGCGCGCACCTCTTCGTCGATGACCCGCGCCGTCTCCTCGCTGTAGTCGCGCTCCACGGGGAGACCCGCGCCCCTGAGGAACTGGCCGCGTTGGTCGTTGCCAAAGGTCAGCGGGCCCAGGCGCTCCGACATCCCGTAGCGGGTGACCATGAGCCGCGCCACCTCGGTGGCTCGGTCGAGGTCGTTGTGGGCGCCGGTGGAGACCTCACCATAGACGATCTCCTCCGCCACCCGGCCGCCGAGCATGACCGCGATCCGGTCTTCCAACTCCGAGCGCGTCAGCAGGTAGCGGTCTTCGACGGGGCGCTGGTAGGTCATCCCCAGCGCCGCGATCCCGCGCGGGATGATGCTCACCTTGTGGACCGGGTCGGCGTGCTCCACCGACGCTGCCACCAGCGCGTGCCCCATCTCGTGATGGGCGACGATGTCCCGCTCCTTCTCGGACAGCACGCGGCTCTTCTTCTCCAGCCCCGCGATCACCCGGTCGATGGCCTCCTCCAGATCCGCGCTCTCCACCGCGTCCTTGCCCTTGCGGGCGGCGAGGAGCGCGGCCTCGTTGACGATGTTGGCCAGGTCGGCTCCGGCGAATCCCGGGGTGCGGGCGGCGATCAGCCGCAGCTCCACGCCGGGGGCCAGGGTCACGTTCCGGGCGTGGATCTTGAGGATGGCCTCCCGGCCGTTGATGTCGGGCTTGTCCACCACGACCTGGCGGTCGAAGCGCCCGGCCCGCAGCAAGGCCGCGTCCAGGACCTCGGGGCGGTTGGTGGCCGCCATGATGATCACGCCCTTGGAGGAGTCGAAGCCGTCCATCTCGGCCAGGAGCTGGTTGAGCGTCTGCTCCCTCTCGTCGTGTCCTCCCACGAACCCGACTGCGCCGGCCCGCGTCTTGCCGATGGCGTCGAGCTCGTCGATAAAGATGATGCACGGGGCCTTCTCCTTGGCCTGTTCGAACAGGTCGCGGACCCGCGCGGCCCCCACTCCGACGAACATCTCGACGAACTCGGAGCCGGACATGAAGAAGAAGGGCACGTCGGCCTCGCCGGCCACGGCCCGGGCGAGGAGCGTCTTGCCCGTGCCCGGCGGCCCCACGAGGAGCACACCCTTGGGGATGCGGCCGCCCAGGCGCTGGTACTTCTTGGGGTTTCTCAAAAAGTCCACCACCTCTACCAGCTCGGCCTTGGCCTCGTCCACTCCCGCCACGTCGGCGAAGGTGGTCTTGAGCTCCTTGCGGTCGTAGATCTTGGCCTTGGAGCGGCCGAAGGAGAGGGCCTGGGTGGCGCCCCCACCCATCCGGCGCATGAGGAAGAGCCAAATCCCGACCATGACGCCGAGGGGGAGGATCCAGCCGAAGATGAGGTCCCGGAGGAGGGTCGTCTCGATCTTGCCGGAGAACTCCACCCGGTGCTGCTCCAGCTCCTTGACGAGGGCCGAGTCCTCCACGCCCGGAATCCGGGTGGTCGTGAAGACGGCGGGCCCTCCCTCGCTGCCCAGGAGCTGTCTCACGCGCTCCCCGGGGCCGGCGGCGGGGGGCAGCAGGGCGCCCGGTTTCAGGACGCCCCGGATCTCCTTGTCCGTCAGAGAAACCTTCTCGACCTTGTCCTCCCGGAGCAGCTGGAGGAAGCGGCTCATCGGGATCTCGACGGCGCGCGGCGCCAGCAGCCAGCTCTGCACCATCAGCAGCACGATGAAGGCGATGATGAGGTAGACGAGGGAGAACTGGGTGCGCTGCTTCAACTGAGGTTTCACGTCGATACCCCTCCTCACGTCATGCTAGCCGACGCGCCGGGGCCTGTCAAACGGAGAGCGCCCCCGGCAGCCCCAGGAATCGCCGATTGGACGAAGACTTGGCCCCGGGTATTCGGGGCGCACCACGCGCCGAAATTTTCCCTTGACACGTTTTCCCGGATGACCTACAAAAAGGCATCGTGATCGAAGGAACAAGCGTGTTCCTTCCGCAGTGATCGTACCGTCTCTCCTCAACCGAGGGCACCGAATGCGGTTTCAGGACCCGGGGAGCAATGTGCGCCGCGTCCTCGCGCTCCTCGGCTTCTCTCTCCTCGCGCTGGTCCTGCTGGCGCTCCCGGCCGCCGCTCAGGAGGCGGCCCGGGCCTCCGAGTACCGCGCCTTCCCCCTGATCGGCTCCCGCCTGGCGGTGTGGGCCATCGCCCAGCTCCACCTGAACTTCGCGGCCTTCATCCTCGGCGTGCCGATCTTCGCCGTGATCATCGAGATCATGGGATGGAGAACGGGCGATCAGCGCTACGACTGGCTCTCCCACGAGTTCGTCAAGCTCACCTTCGCGGCCTTCTCCACCACGGCGCTCCTCGGGGCGCTGCTCCTCTTCCTCTTCGTCGGCTACTACCCCCGGTTCTGGGCCTACATGTCCGGCATCTTCTACCCGACGTTCTGGGTGTATGCCCTGCTCTTCTTCCTCGAGACGTTCACCGTGTACCTCTGGTACTACGGCTGGGACTGGCTCTCCGGATCCAAGAAGTGGATCCACGTCTGCCTGGGGGTGCTGTCGAACCTCTTCGGCACGGCCATTCTCTTCGTCTCCAACGCCTGGGTCACGTTCATGACCTCCCCCGGCGGGATCGACGAGGCGGGCAACCTGACGTCCCTCTGGGGGGCCATCAACAACTACACCTGGATGCCGATCAACATCCACCGGCTGATCGCCAACGTGGTCTTCGGCGGGACGATCGCCGGCGCCTATGCGGCGGTCAGGTTCCTCCAGGCCAAGACCGACGAGGAGCGGGCCCGCTACGACTGGATGGGGTACGTGGGGAACTTCGTGGCGATCTCCGCGCTGATGGTGCTCCCCTTCGCGGGCTACTACCTGGGGCGGGAGATCTACGCCTTCAACCAGACCATGGGGATCACCATGATGGGCGGCTTCATGTC
>JACPSW010000085.1 GCA_016193045.1 Candidatus Rokuibacteriota bacterium
CCATGAGGAGTTGCCCGCAAGACTGAACGCTTCTTCCGGGAGATTCACCGCTGGGCAAGAATTCCGCCTCATGAGCCGAGGAGCCGCCAAATCAGTGCGATCGCTCCTACCAGGAGCAACAACCACGTTGAAGGTCAGATGTGGAACCGGGGCTTCTGGTCTTCGGCCATCGGACAGTCCTCCCCCTGCTGCTACGCTCGCGACTTGGCGGCCGCGGCAATGGAGCGTGCGCCCTCTGCCGATGAGACCGATCCCGGAAGGCGGTAGAGCCAGGCCAGCACCAGGCCGTAGCCCCAGTGACGGGCCAGGCTCATGACCGGGACCATGGCACTCACGCCCAGACCGGCCGGCCCCATGCCCAGCAGCGGCATCATGAAGAGCCAGACTCCGAAGACGGTCTCGGCCGTCATGTAGGTCAGGGCCCGCACCCAGCCCGGCCCCCAGAGCGAGGGAGCCAGGCCGGCATAGACGACGGCCAGGATTGCCCCATTGGCATAGTGAGCCAGGGCGCCGCCGAGAAGGCCGATGCCGAGTTTCGCGCCGAGCAGGGCCGGGACATCCCACCACCGCCCCGTCAGCAGCAGGCCCAGCACATCGAAGGCGATGGTCCCGGCGATGCCGGCCAGAAGTGCGCGCTGCCAGTCGATCCTCATGGTTCTTCCTACCCTCCTTGTAGAATTCAAGGCGGAGCAGGCTTCCGCCCGCTCCGCCGCCCGGCAGCTCCAGGCAGGCTAGATCGCCCGGGCCGAGCGTGGGGCCTGGACCCCTTCTCCCCGTGGCGCCTGCACGTCCTGACCGCGAGGCGCCTGGATCTCCTCCTGGCCTCGCGGCGCCTGAACCGCCTCCCGCGTCGCCAGCCCCGCAAAGGCAGGCGTGGCGAGCAACAGGAGCGCCAGGCTCATGAAAAGAGCTCGAATCCTCATATCCTTCCCTCCTTTCCTTGCCTTGTCTTTCCTTTTGGCCGTTAGGATGCGAGCCGGGGCGGAAGGTTACACCCGTTTTGACGCCCAACCGGGCAGCAACGAGGACCGGACAGGGGGGAACCGGCGAGACGGACCCCGCGGTGGACCGATCAGATCAGCGCGGGGCAGAACCTACGCGTCTGGCTGGCCGAGTTTGTCCTTGATGAAACTGCGCAGCTTGCGCTGGAGCTCGGGGGGGATGTCTTTACACCGGAGATCCTTGGAGATGGCGATCGTGTGCTTATACGTCTTGATGAAGGCCAGGCAACCGGGGCAATCCGCCAGATGCTCGTCAAGCCGCTGCCTGACGGGCGCCTCCAGGGCCCCTTCGACATAATCCTGCAACAACTGCCCGACATCACGACATGTGAGCATCGGGCCTCCCCGGATTCGGCGGGTTGAGGGCCGGATGACGGGCGCTCACATAGTCGGTCAATTGCTTGCGCAGAAACAACCGCGCCCGGTGGAGCCGGGTCTTCAAGGCCGCTACCGAGAGGTCCAGGACTTCCGCCCCCTCCTCCGTGGAGAGCCCTTCGATGTCCCGGAGGACGAACACGGTCCGGTAGTCCGGGGGCAGCTGGGCGATGGCCTCCTCGAGGCGCTGGGCCAGCTCCTTCTGTTCCAGCTCATCATGGGGCAGCCGCGTCCAGTCCATCACAGGCTCGGCGATCCTCCCGTCCTCTGTCATGGCCGGACCCAACTCCTCCGCCAGTGGAAGGTCCCGGGTCTTGGGTCGCTTGCGCACCTTCTCCAGCGCCGTATTTGCGGTAATCCGATAGATCCAGCTCGAGAGCTTCGACTCTCCCCGAAAGGAGTCAATATGCTGAAGCACTCTCCAGAACACATCCTGGAGCACCTCTTCGGCATCCGGGCGATTCCCTGTGACTCGGAGCGCGAGCCCGAAGACCTTGCCCTCATAGTGGGAGATCAATGTCTCCAGGGCCGCGTCATCGCGGGCCTTGAGCCGCTCGACGAGCCGCGCATCGTCGGTGGTTTGCATCTTTAGGGGGATCACTTCTGCCGCTGTTGCGTGGGTGTCAAGGCGCAGTCTACCGCACCCGGGTCAGTCACACAAGCGTCCTCCCTCGACCACGCGGAAACGCCGTTGTGAAGGATATTTCGACGGATTCAAGATCCCGCGGACCCTCGATCCCGGTCCAAAGGGTGAGTCCTCAGGAGGCCCCAGGCTGAGAGGGAATCTTGCCGGCCTGGCGATTGTTTTAATCTAAAGGGGCTGATTGTCAATGAAGAAGGAAGGTGCCTTCGACGACCAGAAGCTGGTCGCGGCCCTCCAACGCGGCGAACCGGGCGCCGCGGAGGCGCTCGTGGACCGCTATGGCGGTTGGATCTACCGGGTCGCTCGCCGGTTGCTCGACGACCCCCGGGACGTGGAAGAGGTAACTCAGGATGTCCTACTGACTGCCGTTCGGAAGGTCCAGACCTTCAAGGGTGAAGCAGCATTTTCAAGCTGGCTCTACCGCATCGCGGCCAACGCCGCCTACCAACGCCTGCGGGCCAGGCGCACCCGCGCCGAGGTCTCACTGGAACCTTTCCTCCCCGTCTTCGACGACGAGGGGCGATACGTTGAGCCGGTGAGGGACTGGTCGAGCAGGCTGGATGATCCCGCGGTGGCCGGGGAGCTCAGAGAGGCCATTGCGCGAAGCATGGGGCGGCTTCCTGAAGAGTACCGAGTCGTCGCCCTCCTCCGCGACGTGGAAGGCCTCTCGAACGAGGAGGTCGCGGCGACCCTGGGACTCACGGTCGCCGCCGTCAAGTCCCGCCTCCATCGCGCCCGGCTCTTCCTCCGGCAGGAGCTCGCCCACCTCCTCTCGCCCGGCCGCTGACCGACGCGCCCGGCGCGGTCAGGACTGTGTATGCCGGCGGAGAAACGTCAGCAGGCGGTCCCTCAGCGGGAGAGGAAGGTCCTCTTCTTTCAGTTGGCGGGTCACCCGGACCGTGCCTCGATAGGTGTTGACAAACGCGGTGCACTCCCGGCAGTCGGCCAGATGCGCCTTCAAGGCCTCGGCCGTGGCAGGGTCCAGGTCGCCATCGAGGTAGTCCCCGAGTAGCTCCACGATATCCCGACACCGAAGCATCAGCCTCTCACCCCCAGTGCGGTCTTAGCCCAGCTCCCGGGGCCGCCCGGGAACCACGCGTTCCTCTTGCTAAGAGGCCCCCGGCCCGCGTGGAGATTCAGGAAATCTTTGCGAATCCTCCCCCTCACCCCCCCGCTCTAACGGGTGACCACCCGATGGCCCTCAAGGCCCTGCGGGGCGTCGAGAACCCCGCCTTGGGGTTCGTGACGGAGGTACCCAAAACAGTGTACCGCGACAGCGTGGATCACGGGATCCCCTACGGTCGCGCGCTGCCGAGGAGACCGATGGCGCGCGCAGACGCGCCGAAGGGAGATGACCATGCCAACCCGTGAGGCGGTGATCGTCGACAGCATCCGCACCGGTCTTACCAAGTCCTGGCGCGGCACGTTCAACCTCACCCGCCCCGATGACATGACAGCGCACTGTCTCCGGGCGCTTGTTGAGCGAAACCCGACGGTCGATCCGGAGGAGATCGAGGACTGCGTCGTCGGCTGCGGGTTTCCGGAGGGCCCTCAGGGCCACAACCTGGGGCGGTGTGTGGCGCTCCTCGCAGGCCTGCCGGCCTCCGTCCCGGGTATGACGGTGAACCGCTACTGTGCGTCCGGGCTCCAGGCGATCGCCATCGCGGCGCATCAGATTCAGAACGAGGGCGCCGAGGTCGTCGTCGCCGGCGGCGTCGAGTCGATTACGATGTTGCAGAACAACCTGAACCTGGAGAATCTCTCCAACCCTACGCTCGTGGAGACGAAGCCGGCCATCTATATGTCGATGGGCGAGACCGCCGAGATCGTCGCCGAGCGCTACAAGATCTCGCGGCAGGCGCAAGACGAGTACGCGCTCGTGAGCCAGCGGCGGACCGCGGCCGCCCAGGACGCTGGGCTGTTCAGGGACGAGATCATCCCGATGAAGGTCGTGTGGCGCAAGAAGGACAGGGCCACCGGCGATGAGACAACGGTCCGGGCGGTCGTCGACCGCGACGAATGCAACCGGCCTGGCACCACGCTCGAGGGGCTGGCGAAGCTCGAGCCAGCCTTCAAGCAAACGGGGGGCACGGTGACGGCCGGGAACGCCTCCCAGTTCTCTGATGGCGCTTCGATGACGCTCCTCATGTCTTCGGACCGGGCGGGGGCCCTCGGCCTCTCGCCGCTGGGCGCATTCCGGGGCTTCGTGGTGGCTGCCTGCGAGCCGGACGAGATGGGGATCGGTCCCGTGCTGGCGGTCCCGACGCTCCTCAAGCGGGCCGGCCTCAAGCTGGGCGACATCGATCTCATCGAGCTGAACGAGGCGTTCGCTTCCCAGACGGTGTATTGCCGGGACCGGCTCGGCCTCGACCCCGACACGCTCAACGTCAATGGCGGGGCGATCTCTATCGGCCATCCGTACGGGATGACCGGCTCACGGCTGGTAGGCCACCTCCTGCGCGAGCTCCGCCGCCGGAAGAAGCGCTACGGGATCGTCACCATGTGCGTGGGCGGCGGGATGGGCGCCGCCGGCCTCCTCGAAGCCTTCCCTCCGTCATAGGCCACCACGTGAACCCGGCCATGACGGCCCTTCTCGTCACCCTCCTTGTCTTCGTCACCATCGGTCTCGTCTATGCGGGCCGGGGGTACTGGGCCTGGGTGCTGGCCGCCGCCGGAGCACTCGGCATCTGCGCGTATGCGGGGGTCGTCGCGCCGGCCGCGCTGGGCATCGCGGGTGCCGCGCTGCTGGCGCTCGCCGCGGCGACAGGGATTCCGGCCCTCCGCCGCCGCCTCGTCTCATCGTGGGCCTTGCGCCTCGCGGCGGGCGTGCTCCCCCGCATGGGAGACACGGAGCGCATCGCACTCGAGGCCGGGACCGTGTGGTGGGACGGGGATCTCTTTTCAGGTGACCCGGACTGGAAGAAGCTCCTTGACTTCGCGATCCGACCGCTCTCGCAGAGGGAGCGTGCCTTCCTCGAGGGGCCGGTCGAGGAGCTGTGCGCCATGCTCAACGAGTGGCAGGTGGAGCAAGAAGGCGACCTTCCACCGGAGGCGTGGAAGTTCATCAAGGAGAACCGTTTCTTCGGAATGATCATCCCCGAGGCGTACGGGGGCCTGGGGTTCTCGGCCGCCGCACATTCGGCGGTGGTGAGCAAGATCGCGAGCCGGAGCGTCACCGCCGCCGTGACCGTCATGGTGCCGAACTCGCTGGGCCCGGGCGAGCTGCTTCTCCACTACGGCACCGAGGAGCAGAAGCGTCACTACCTCCCCCGTCTCGCGGCGGGGCTGGAAATTCCCTGCTTCGCGCTGACCGGTCCCGAGGCCGGCAGCGACGCCGCCGCCACGCAAAGCATTGGCATCGTGTGCCGGGGCAAGTACCGGGGCGGGGAGGTTCTCGGCATTCGTCTCAACTGGCGAAAGCGGTACATCACCCTGGGGCCGGTCTCGACGCTGATTGGGCTGGCGTTCAAGCTCTGCGATCCCGATCGCCTCCTCGGCGGCGGTGAGGACTGCGGGATCACGGTGGCGCTCGTCCCGTCGAACACGCCGGGGATCGAGATCGGCAAGCGCCACGACCCCATGGGGATCCCGTTCCAGAACGGTCCCATCACGGGGACCGACGTCTTCGTTCCCCTCGACTTCATCATCGGTGGGAGGAAGATGGCCAGCCAGGGCTGGCGCATGCTCATGGAGAGCCTGGCCGCGGGGAGGTCAATCTCGCTCCCGGCGCTCTCGGTCGGCGCGGCGGAGCTGGCCACGCGCGTGGTCGGCGCGTATGCGACCGTTCGCGAGCAGTTCGACACGCCGATCGGCCGGTTCGAGGGGATCGAGGAGCCGCTCGCCCGCATCGGCGGGCTCACCTACCTCATGAATGCGGCCCGGGTGCTGACCGCCGCTGCCGTGGACGCGGGGGAGAAACCCGCTGTGGTCTCGGCGATCGTGAAGTGCTATCTGACCGAGTCGATGCGCAGGGTGATCAGCGACGCGATGGATATTCGCGCCGGGGCCGCGATCTGCCGCGGGCCACGCAACATCCTCGCCCGAGCGCTCATGGCCTCGCCCATCGGCATCACCGTCGAGGGCGCGAACATCCTCACCCGCTCGATGATCATTTACGGACAGGGAGCCATCCGCTGTCACCCCTTTGTGCGCGAGGAAATGGCGGCGGTGGCGTCGAACGACGTCGCGCGCTTCGATCGGGCGTTCTTCGGTCATGTCAATTTCGTCTGCAAGAACGCCGCCCGCGCCTTCCTGCTCGGTCTGACGGGAGCCCGCCTCGCGCGCGCCCCGGTGGGCGGACCGCTGGGCGGGTACCTGCGGGACCTCACGCGCTGGAGCGCCGCGTTCGCCCTGGTATCGGACGCGGCCATGGCCACCCTCGGCGGCACACTCAAGCGGCGCGAGAAGATCAGCGGGAGACTGGCGGACGCCCTTGCCTGGATGTACCTGGCCTCCGCAGCCGGCAAACGATTCTGGGACCTCGGGCAACCGGCGTACGCGTTGCCCTTCCTTCGGTGGTCCTGCGAGCACGCGCTGCAGCAGATCCAGGAGGCGCTCGCCGGCGTCCTCGACAACCTCCCGAACCGCGCGGCTGCTTGGCTTCTTCGACCGCTGGTATTCCCGTTCGGGGCGCGCCGCCGGCCACCGACCGACGCGCTCGGTGCGCAAGTCGCTCGCGCCCTCCTTGAGGACGGCGAGGAGCGGCTCCGCCTAACGAGCGATATCTACAGCCCGCCGGCCACCGAGCCCGGGCTGGGGCGGCTGGAGGCCGCTCTCCACAAGGCGGTCGCCGCCCTGGCGGTGGAGACAAAAGTGCGCGACGCCGTGCGCGCCGGCCGGATCGACCGCGCGCCTGGCGACGCGCTCCTGGAGCTCGGTCTGCAGGCCGGGGTGATCACGCAGGAGGAGCGCCAGCGGATACGCGAGGCGGACGAGGCCCGGGACGAAGTCATTCAGGTCGACGCGTTCGAGAAGGAGGAGTATCGCAGGCTGCGCCGCTGAACACACGCCGCAGGCCGGTGCCTCACACCTGCGCTCGCGCTCGCTCGGGCTCGCACACCTCGGTTGACCCAGATTTGCTCTCCCCGCACTGCTTGGTCATCCGAAGCGTCCCGCGCCTTTTTCTAAGAGGCCCCCGGCCCGCCTGGAGATTCAGGAAATCTTCGCGAATCCTCCCCCTCAGCCCCCCGCTCTTACGGGTGACCGCTGAAGCCGGGGCGGGCAACGAACTTCGGAACCGAAAACTCGACCACGGATGGAGACGCCCATGAAACGGTTGCTAGTAGCCTTACCGGTCCTGGCCCTTGTTCTTGGAGCCGCCGGCCCTGCGCGGGCCGCCGACTCGGTCGGCAGTCGGATGGCCCTCAAGGCCCTGCGGGGCGTCGAGAACACCGCCCTGGGGTTCGTCACGGAGGTACCCAAGACAGTGTACTCCGACAGCGTGGATCATGGGATCCCCTACGGCGTCACCGTGGGAGCCCTGAGGGGGGTAGGCGTGGGGATCCTCCGGACCGCGATCGGGGTCTATGAGCTTGCGACCTTCCCGGTGCCTTTGCCGAAGAACTACAAGCCCCTGCTCTACCCCGAGTTCCCCCACGAGCTCAGGGAAGACACCCAGGTCCCCTAACCGGCCGCGCCCTGCCAAGGCAAAAGGAGAATGGCGCATGTCACGGTCGTTGCTTTCCGTCGCGCAGCAGAGGCTCGAACGGGCACTCCCGTATGTCTCTCTATCGGCCGACGCCGCTGAGCGTCTGAAGCGTCCGAAGCGGAGCGTGACCGTCGCGATCCCGGTCCGCATGGATAACGGCGACCTCAAGGTCTTCCCGGGGTATCGGGTTCGCTACGACGATACCCGAGGCCCGGCCAAGGGAGGGATCCGATACCACCCGGAGGTCTCGCTCGACGAGGTCGAAACGCTGGCGTTCTGGATGACCTTCAAGTGCGCGGCCCTGGACCTTCCGTTCGGTGGGGCCAAGGGTGGAATCACGGTCGATCCGAAAGACCTCTCCAGGTTTGAGCTCGAGCGGCTGAGTCGCGGGTATATTGACGCGATCGCGGACTTCATCGGTCCCGACATCGACATTCCCGCGCCCGATGTCTACACGAACCAGATGATCATGGGGTGGATGATGGATCAGTACAACATCATCCGTCGGCAGATCACGCCCGCGGTGATCACGGGAAAACCCCTGACGATGGGGGGCAGCCTCGGCCGGGAGACAGCGACGGCCATGGGGACATTCTTCCTCTTGGAGGCGATGCGGCCCAAGCTTTCCCGTCTGCCCGAGCAGCCCACGGTAGCCATTCAGGGCTTCGGCAATGCCGGCTCCATATTGGCGGAGCTTTTGTTTAACGCGGGGTATAAAGTCGTCGCCGTCAGCGACTCCCGCGGCGCGATCTATTCGAAGCGCGGACTGGACATCCCCAGCGTGAAACAGTTCAAGGAATGCACTCGCGAACTCAAAGCCGTCTACTGCGCAGGCTCCGTCTGTCACATCGTCGAACACGACACGCTCACCAATGAGGAGCTCCTCACGCTCGAGGTCGACATTCTGATCCCCGCCGCCCTCGAAAATCAGATCACGGAAACCAATGCCGCCAACGTGAAGGCTCCCGTCGTCTTCGAGGTTGCCAATGGGCCGATCACTCCTGCAGCGGACGAGATACTCGAGGGGAACGGGATTCATGTGTTCCCCGACATTTTGGCCAACGCCGGTGGCGTCACGGTGAGCTATTTCGAGTGGGTCCAGAATCGGACCGGGCTGTACTGGACCCTGGACGAGGTGAATGCCCGATTGAAGCGGAAGATGGTGGAGGAGGGAGAGAACATCCGGGCCCTCGCCCAGGAGCACGCGATCTCCCTGCGGACCGCCGCGTACGCCCACGCCCTGACCCGGATCGGCGACGCCATGAACGCGAAGGGCGCGAAACAGTACTACGTCGAGGCACGGTGACCCCCACCCTCGGATCAGCCCATGAGCCCGAACACTCTCGATCTCATCTCCCAGGCGATCGGCGAAGCGGAAAAGGTCATCGTCGGGCAGCGCGGGCTCATCCAAAAGGTGTTCATCGCGCTCCTGTCCGATGGACACGTGCTGCTGGAGGGCCCCCCGGGGCTGGCCAAGACGCTCCTGGCCTCCGCCGTGGGCCAAGCCATCGGCGGGACGTTCCGGAGGATCCAGATGGTCCCCGACATGATGCCCAGCGACCTCGTGGGGACCTACCTCTACATCAACGGCCGCTTCGAGGTCGAGAAAGGGCCGGTGATCGGTCCCAACCTCGTCCTCGTGGACGAGATCAACCGCGCGCCGGCGAAGACCCAGGCCGCCTTGCTCCAGGCGATGCAGGAGCGGCAGGTGACGGTCATGGGGAAGGACACGTTTGCGCTCGCGGACCCGTTCATTGTCCTGGCGACCCAGAATCCGGTTGAACAAGAAGGGACCTATCCCCTCCCCGAGGCCCAGCTCGACCGCTTTCTCTTCAAACTCCTCGTGTCATACCCCAGCAAAGAGGCAGAGCTGCGAATTCTCGAGAATGCCTACCTCGATCAACGCGACCGCCTTGAAGGCGTGCGGGCCGTCCTTCAACCGGGCGATCTGGTCTCGCTGAGGGAAGAGATCAAGAAATCGGTCAAGGTCGAGCGGCCGGCCCAACTCTACCTCGTGGACCTCTGCCGGGCCACGCGGGACCCTCGCGGGTACGGGCTCAAGGAGCTCGAGGGGAAAATCAGGATGGGGGCATCGCCCCGGGCCACGCTCGCCTTGCGCGACGCCGCAAGGGTCCAGGCCTTCTTCAACGGTCGCTACTCGGTGCACCCGGAGGACATCCACGAGGTCACCATGGACGTCCTCCGGCACCGGATCGTCCTGGAGTACGGGGCCGAGGCGGAAGGGTTCACGGCCGACGAGGCCATCCGGCAGATCCTCGCCCA